>QMVZ01000098.1 GCA_003661365.1 Thermoproteota archaeon
GTAAACAGGCTTATATCTTGCATACTATTTTTTTAAAAAAAGGTCAGCTTTCCGTTTTATAAGTTCATGTATTTATCTTTGACTAAGTTTCTGGGGCTATTTCTATGTTGGAGACGCCTTGGCTTTTTTCTACTTTGAATATGTGGTCAGCGAAACTTTCTAGTTCTCTTTCGTGGGAGACTATGACGATTTGCGGACACTGCAGTTCGTTTAGGATTTCTCTAACTTTGTATAGTTGTTCTTTGCTGAAGCCGTCTGTCGGTTCGTCAAGTATTAGCATGTTTGATTTCATTCCGACAGAAACTTTTTGGACGATGCTGTTTAGTGCCAGTCTGTAGGCTAGGGCTACGCTGGTTTTTTCTCCGCCGCTTAAGAATTCTACTGGCTGTTCGTATCCGTCCTGTTCGATGATAGGTGTGAAGTCTTCGTCGATTCTTGCGCTTTTCCCGGGATCCTCAACAAGTAGGCTGAACCACTTCTGGAAATGCGTGTTGAATTCTTGGTTTATGGTAACCATAACATGTTTCTCGATGCTGTCAAGGGTTGGGATAAAGTAATCCTTAATCCAAATATGATACTCGTTCAGTTTTTCGCTTAATTTTTTCTGTTCTTCTTTCTTCCGAATTTCTTCTCGCAAAGAGTTTATGTTTTCTTCTAAGTTTCTGATGTTTGTTTCTGCTTGAGTTATTTTTACCACAAAATGTTTCAGTTGCTTCTGAATCTCATCAAAAGTTTTGTTCAATCCATCGATTCTTTCAGAAACTCCTTCTAACTTTTTGCATTCTGCGATAGCAGCGTCCAGCTGCTTTTGCAAGATGTTTCTGCTTTTGACTAGCTCCTCAACGTCTTTTCCAGCTTTTTCCGCCCTTTCTCGGTTTTTTTCTAAGAGAGTTTGTAGAGTCTTGAGTTTTTCCTGTGCTTTGTTGTATTCATTTATTTTTTCCAGTAGCTCTTCTTGTTGTTTTATTTCTTCTTCACACTTATGAACTAGTTGAGAGGCTTTTTCTTTTTCTTCCATTTTCTCATTGATTTTCGTTTGGAATTCCTGCGGGTCAGCGGGCCTGTCGCATGTTGGGCATACTCCATTTTCTTCGATGGACTGGTAATCCTTTATTTTAGCATCAATAGTCGTTTCCAATTCTCTGAGTTTCTTAAGTTTCTCTTTGAGTTCGTTCAGATCATGCTTCAAGGCTTCTACAGTTTTATCAGTGGGCTTTTCTATCTTGCTTAGTTTTTCGATTTCCGGTTGAAGCTCAGAGGCTATTTCTTGGTTGAGCTCATCTATCTGAGAATTTAGGCTCTCTATTTGTTTGTTTTTTTCTTCAATCTGCTTGGTTAGTAAGGGAACCTTGGTTTTTGCCGCGTTTAGTTTTTTCTCGTCTTCCTGGAGCTCTGAAAGCTCTTTCTTTACGTTTTCTAGTTTTTCTTTAAGTTCTTTCTCTTCTTGCCTGTATTTTTCAAGTAGTTTCTGGTTTTCTTTCACAGCATTTTCTTTTTCTTCTATTGATTTCTTCTTTTCCTCAAGGTCGGAGGCTTGGCCCCTTAAGAAATTGATTTTCTTGTTAATGGCTTTTGCAAGGTTGGTGGCGTTGTCTGTGGCTATTCTGTAATCTTCGATTCTGAAGGCCTTTCTCAATGTTTGTAGTCTTTGGTCAGGGCGAGCCCACAGAATAGCTTTCATTTCTTCTTGCGGCGTGTAAATTGCATATCGGTAGATGACGCTTTGAGCTTTGGGGTTGGGGGGTTCGTTGAACTTTAGAATATCGAGGATTTCCTGTTTAAGTTCTGAAGGGGAAAGGTTTTTCACTCCCTGGCTAGTTTTGACATATCCGTCATCGCCCTGCTGGACACCGCGTCCCCTTCTTATTAAGGACCTGTGTACTTCATACTCTTGTCCGTCAACTTCGAACTTCAGTGTGACAGACCCTTCCTTGGCGCCTACCCTTAATAGTGATGCCCCTTTCTGATTTCCCAGCCCGAAAAGGGCAAACTCTATGGCAAGAAGAATAGTTGATTTTCCAGATCCCACATCTCCTTCGAAGAGCATTGTGCCTAAGGGAAAGTCTATTCGTGCCTTTTCGTAGCTTCTAATGTTTTCTAACTCTAAGGATTTAATTATCATTTCAGCACCTCTGTCAACTTCAAAACTTCTATTGCCCCGGTTAGAATCCTCTCCTCATAGTCCTTTTTGCTCTCGTTTGGCTTCTGTTCCTGTCGCAAGGCTTTAAGCAGCTCAATTGCCAAGTTGGAGCCTTTCTCATTTTTGAGAGAGTCTTCTGTGACTTTGACGTTTCCTATGCTTTGCCTCAGCAACTTGTTCTCTATTTCCTCAACGTTTTCTCCCATAACTTTCAATGATGCGTACTCTTTAGACGTAAGACCGAACCGGTTTATGTCAACGTGGAGAGCTCCTTTTTCTATTAGGGTTTTCCTCATTTGGGCGAAGTTTATGTCGGAAGTCTTCCCTCCTGAAAGTTCACCCTTTACCTTGAGAAGTACAATCTTGTCCTTCACGTCTAGCTCATCTATTTTTTGGGTGAGCTCCCGCTGGACCTGACTGGAGTTTTTATTGGAAGCATCGTATTCAAAGAATATGTAGTCGCACAGTTTAAGCTCTATGAACTCGACTTTCTCAATCTTGTCGCTAAAGTGAACGATATAGAATCCTCTTTTCTCGCCGCATGCACTCTGCTCTAAATCTCTTGGGTATCCAGCAAACAGTGGGCCAGGGTAAACTATTCTGTCGTATCCGGGTAGGCTTTGTTCCAATCTCTTATGTATATGTCCTCCAGCATAATAGTTGAAGTTCTTCGGAAAGTAGGAAATCGGGATCGATGCCATTCTTGCAAGAAAAGCGGGCTTAAACTCGGATATTGCGCTGTGAAAGACGAATATCTTGAAACCTTCTTCCTTCTCCAAGCTTTCACGATCCAGAATTTCGAAGTATTTCTCTTCAATCCCGATTTTCCTAGCTGAAATCCCGACAAGTTTCGCAGTGGTTTTAGGGTCTTGGGTAAACTCTAGTTTAAGTTTCCCGTTTTCGATTTTGCCCTTTACGATCTTTTGGAAGAGTCCTGCACTGTCGAGTACATCTACAATCGATGTTCTATTGGGGCTGTAGTCGTGGCTTCCGTAAATTACATATATAGGGATTCCTCTGTCACCCACTTCCTTCATTTTTTTAACTGCAACATCAACGACTCCCATGTCAGGAATGTTAGAGTGGAATAGGTCTCCGCTTATAACTATGAAATCAACTTTTTCCTCCATGCATTTTGTCAAGGCTTTGTCGAAAGCTTCAATCTCCAGTTTCTGGAGAACAGGGTTTCTATGTGCTCCTATGTGGCAGTCTGAAATGTGAGCGAACTTATACATATTTTTCACTCCACAAAAACTATTTTATCCGCTTCATCCTCTTTAGGAAATGTTTCTATATAGTCTTCAAAAAGCGGAATCTTCACTGGAACTGCAAACTTTGTAAAATTGCTACTGATTATTGCTTCACCCTTATCCAGGCTGGCAATTGTCCTGTCGTCTTGAGATAGATCTTGAGCTGCACTTTCTATTATGGCATGTCTTTCAGTAGACAACTCGTTTCCAAGAATTATCTTTGTGTTCATGTTTGCCAAAATTTCTCTGGGTATGAGGCTGGTTAGCTGCGTTATCGCAATGAGCCCTACATTAAACTTTCTTCCCTCTCTAGCAACTGTACTGTAAATGTTGTCGCCCTCTGCCAAAACCTCTCTTCCTAGGACTCGTGGTGCTTCTTCTATTACGACGCTCACGACGGGCTTGCTGTCCAGTTCTCCAGTTGACTTGTATCCTTGATATCTGTAGAAAATCTCGTTGACGATTATGCTTCCTATCAATAGTTCGGCTTCATCAAGCAGACGGGAAGTATCGATAATGACAATTTTCCCTTCTTCAAGGGCAGCCACGATTTCTCTTATTGTCGTCTCTCCGGCAGTGTTGCTAAAAACTCTGTTTCTGCACTGCAAATTGCCAGATTCGTCGATGTACACTCCTAGAGTCGTGTTAAACTTTCGTTGGAGTACCTGCAATGTACGGTCGGCGACGCCATTTAGACTTTCTCCTCTAACTATGTGTTCGATCCAGTTTTCCTCGAAATTGATATGGTAAAGTCTTATAGCGTCATGTTGCGCATCCGTAAAGGAAACAATGCCTTGAAAATGCGACGGCTCAATCGACCTCAAATTTACCACTAGCGTGTTTGCCCCTGGCGGAGGGTTAGGCGAATAATAGAGCAAGTTGCGCTGTGCTTTCGGATGATCTTTAAGACCTTTTCCGTATCGGCCATAGTATTCGTCATGGGGGTCAAGCACTAAGACGCCGAAGTCTTTCTGTCCTAGGATGCTCCACAACATTACTTTCACTAGGTTGCTCTTGCCTCTCCCAGTTGTAGCAGGTATCAAAATATGATGTTTAAGAACATCCATTCCATCCAAATAAACATCCACGTCTAAGATTTTGGAGCCGCTCCTAACCTTGCCAAGATAAATCGGATGCCTTGGCTTTGTGAGGAAGAGCAAATCTTCCTTCCTTATTCGTCTTATTGCTGAGAAGAAACTGGGCAGTGTTTTGGGTATTCTTACGTTTTTCCCTTCAACTCTAGCTATGGCCTTAACTTCAGCCAACACGTAGTTTCTCAATTTGGGTTCCAAGAACGTTAGACCTGCCCCATATCCTTCTAGTTTCAAGCCTGCCAATAGTTCATGTATCGACTGTGGAATCTGGCTTCCATAGTTGAGGTCGTACACCTGCAGAATTAAAAGAGCTTCTTCATCCTCAACAACTAACAAGTCGCCTAGTTCCAACTTTTCTCCACTTTTCTCTCTTACCAAAATGCTGGCAACTTTTCCGCCAACAACTTGGCCTACAACTTTAACTTCTTCCACGTTTTTCACCCAACCAACATATTTAGAACGTCATGGGCATCAATTGCTTGTATATGACCTAAAAGTTTTGGCCATTTCCCAATCTTAGATATTTCTGAAAGCAGCAAAGCCTTGCATGTTTCTGCCTCGGTCTCTGCTACCCTTGCAAACCGATCAGCATCAACTAAACCGTACGGATACCCTGGAAAACTTATGTCCCGTGAATTATCCGAAAGCAGACTTAAGATTTCATTAACTCCTTTGAAACCTAACTGCTCAAACTGTTCATGGTTTATCTCAAACCTAAAAACGTGGTCCGCAATCGAGTTCAATTTTACAACAAAGATAAAGGCATTATGGTCTGATGTTTGAACTTCAGCTATGGGGATGAACCATGCTCCGCCAATTTTGGCCTCCTCAGCCACTCTGCGAACAGCACCAAGTAATGACAATCCTGTTGTAGTGAAAAGACGACTTGTTTTGGAAATCCCCGTAACTATCACTCCTTTCGAATTAGCCGCAGCATACACTTTCTTAACATATTTTAACTCGTTAGTAAAGGAAGTTTGAAGGGTCCCATCAACCACAAGTACATCACCCTCGTTCAACCTTTTTTCAACTACATTAAAGGCATAGTTCCATTCAGCAAACCTCCTCGCAATGGAAGCTACCCTCTCGATGTCCGCCCGCTGTGTGCCCACCGTAACTGTGCGATCGAACGAATTAAAGGAAAGATCGCTTTCCTTAGGCAGAAGCTCCTTGTAATCATCTTCCAATGGAATCAATTGTGTGTCATAGATTATCTCACCACCCTTGAAAGTTGAATGAGTCAATGAAAGAAACTCCACAGGGCTAGGCAATTTATCTTCAAAGACTCTTTGTTGCTGGGCAAAAATGCAGAAATATACACGATTGAATTGAACGGAAAAATTCGGAGCTCCCAAAATCTCTTGATTCCCACCGTCTACAAAGGCTAGCCTTCGATCGCTTTGAATTGACTCTATATGTCTAAAATTTTCTTTAGAGATTGGAAAGGGCTTGTAGCTAGGGTTGCTGAAGAAAGGATCACCAACTTCATGTTCTTCAACACTCTTGTCAAGTCTTTCGGCAAGTCTTTTCATGGCATCTACTAACATTCTTTCTCACCATCAAACTCAACAACATCATCTATTGTATAACTA
>QMVZ01000099.1 GCA_003661365.1 Thermoproteota archaeon
GCGAAAGGGGAAACATCAACCAGAGATATTCCAATCAAAAGGCAAAGGAGCAACTTCCTCAATCAACTGCACCTGGCTCAAGTTTTCCAATTATCAGATGATGAGCCCTAAGCTCAAGCTTGTGATCAAAATGTACCATTAAAGACCTTCGGTAGGATGTGAATTTGAGCTTTCCCTCAGCCTTTGGATCATGCTCTCTTCCCTTCAAGCGCTGATAAACCTGAGGCATCTCTCCTTCCGAATTCCCTAAGGAGGAGTTCCCTCGGACATACCTGTAGAACTCCCCGAAGCCAGGAACCTCCTCAACTACTATTGTCTGGTTGCCTATGGTGATAGTCCCCTCCCACTTCACGAAGGAGCGCCCCCAAGCAGCTACGCCATCTGTGTCCCACCAAACCTTGTGCCTATGCCAGTCTTCAGTTCCTCCCTTACCCCAGAATGCAAAGGCTCTGGCAGTTAAGTTCAACCTTCCAACTACGTTCCCGGTCTCATCGGTGAAGTTACCAACTAGGTAATAAAAGTCTGGTTGAAGCTTGCCGTCCGTGCTGAACTCGTATTGATCAAACCTGTAGCTCTCCCCCCTGCTTACGAAGTTTATCCTTCCTATTCTTTCGAATTCAGGGAAGTTGAACTTGCTCTTGAGTTCTTCTGGAAGCGAGTTCTTGGCTAGGATGAATATGAACTCTATCTGCTCTCCCTCCAGCTTGTGGAAGGACATTGCGTCGAATTCAACTCCATCAACGACTTTCCCTCCTTCCACCCTTATGGGACCGATAGGCAGGTTCCTGTGGTACTCCCTGTCCATGAATGTGAAGCCGGTCGAGAAATTGTAGGTCTTTTCGGCCGTTAGGTCATGATAAGTGCATCTTGTCAGCTCCTCGAAGTCCAAGTAGCCTCCCCATGTATCGAGGCAAAGCTGACCAGCCATGATGCCAGCAATCCCATGGACCACGAATGGTCCCTCTGGCTTCCCTACCCACAGGGGCGTAAGCCTTCCCCTTCCTTCAACATAAAGGATCTCCTTGGGGGGCGACGTCTTTGTGTAAACTACCTTGTGATACCATGTTCTAGTTCCCTCATCGTAAGCTATCGCGATGACGTAATCCTCTTCAGGGTTCGTGTAGACCGTTGGATAGGGGAAGAACTTTCCGCCATCATCGTAATAAGATGGACCCTCTATCCTTTCGAACATCCTTTTACCATTGAATACTAAACGAAGGAACCCTCCTCCTATGTTAACTGAGCAGTGGAATATCAGGGTGTTGTTCTCGTTAAAGCACATGCCAAAAACAACGAAGTTGCTCGCCGTCCATCCTTGGTGTCTGGGGAGCACTATCCTATTGTCAGGTAGCCTTTCGATGGCTACTCCGAAGGGGACGAAGTCGTGGATAGTCACTACATCGGTCATCCAAGAGTTGCTTCTAACAACATCAAAGGATGGAAGGGGGATTTTCTCAGCTTTTTCCAGGGATTCCAGTGCTTTATCCAGAAAAACGATTGCCGATTCATAATCTTTCCTACTATATGCTTCCAAGGCCTTTTTCACCCAGTATTCCGCCTCAGACAGGTTATATCCCTTAGTTCTCTTCTCCTGATACCTTGCCCTGAACTCTGAGAATTTCTGAGGGAAACTCCTTTTGATTAATGCCCGCCTTATTAAGATTGAAAATCCAACGAGTGAGGCGATTACTAAGCAGACAAGGCAAACCGCAACTAATGACTTCTTCTCCAAGGCCCGACGCTCCCTATGAATCAACTACTAATCGAGATTCTTGTCCAAATCTTTAGACTTTGTAGGCTCTTAAGGAACTTTTACGTAACCATTACGCAACGATTTGGAACACAGAATGAATCCCTAGCTACTTGTACTAAGTACTGGGTTGATCCTCCCTGCTTTGCGGTTCTTGAAGTTGGCTCAACTGTTATTTCAAATCTTGCAGCATCTGTTACCTCTGGGGTAACAGTCTGCTGTGGATAATACCTCCTCCCGCTCCTGAAACAGTAATGGAGTAAGTTCCAGCCAGTGTCTGCACACTGACCATGTTTCCGTTTTTCAGGTTTAACACGAAGCCAGATTTTGGCTTATCAATGGGCTGGTGAAACGAAATTAGAGGCGAATCATTTTGCATAAACGATGTTCGAATGTTGATCAGACAATAGCTGGCTGCGATCCCTCCGACAATTATTAGGAGAGATAGTATGACCGCGATAGCTACGTTGTTGTGCACTGAAGTAACCCTTGACGTCAGCCCAGCAATGTTTCTTACCCTTTGATTTACTCGTGGGTGGGTTGCGAGTATCTTGGGTCTCTGGGCGATGGGAAATACAAGGAAAAGGCTTGAAGTCAAGCGAACCGCTAGGCTCTCTTTGGGAAATGTCTGCAATGCCTTACATATTTTTGCGAGTACCTTCGCTAAGAGCTCAGGTTGTTCTAGGAGCTTAGCTCCACTCTCATCTGCAAGCATCTCTCTTTCTCTTTGAGCTGCTGAAGCCATAATGTATGCAAAAGGGTTGAAAAATGAAACTATATTTAGTGTGTTGGATAGTGTTTTGAAGAAGAAATCGTGGTTCTTGAGGTGGGCTAATTCGTGTGATGCAACAGCAGTCAATTCTTCTTCGTTAAGGATGTCTAAAAGTCCTATTGAGAAAACAAGTATGGCTCTACGGCCATACCCTATGGTGAATGCGTTTGGTCTGAGGTCTTCCACGATTCCTATTTTTGGCGTCGAAAGGTTAAATTTTTGAGCTATCCAGTTTACCCGCTTCTGAAGCCATGGATACTCTTCAGGCGTGAGCGTGATGACATGAAAAAGTTTAGTAGCAATTCTATCACCAAAAAGAATTGTGGTTACAAAGAAGGCTGTTCCTAGAGTTAAAGCAACTGAGCAGAGGATTCCAGTTACTGAAAGAACTTCAGCAGTAGACAGAAACATTTCTTCATATACGATTTCACCGCCATTTGACTTCACAATTGTTCCAATAAGATTGACGATTTTTGCTGTTGTATTGGGGTGAAAGAATGACATAACAACTACTGGAATTGCAAGTGGAATTAAGTAAATGATGCTTCTTGCTCTTCTTCCTAGAAAGCAGTAGTGTCTCAGAAGGATTTTGATGCATACGGATGAAATCGCTAGAAAGATGACTGAGTAGTAGAAGTAAGGCTGAAAAAGCTGTATAAGGATGCCTTCGAGGCCAATTGGAGACAAATCTTCACCTCCCCTTTTCCTTCAGTATTTTCTCGAGCTGTTCCCTTAGAGCCTTCAATTCTTCTTCATTCGAAGCAATTTCCTCAATAAAACAACTCGTAGCAATTTCCCCAAAGTTTTTGAGGAGGCTGTCGACCACCTGTCGGACAGCCGACTTCTTGAAATTCTCTTTTCCGAGTTTCGGCCAGTAGACGTAATATAGTCCGCCTTTTCCCCTTTCAATTCGTCTGTCAAGCAAGCCTTTCTCGTACAGTCTGTTCATGGTTGACATAACGGTAGTGTAGGCGATTTTCGTTTTTTTCTTGAGCGTTTCATAGACTTCTCTAACAGTGACTGGTTTTTTTGAAGCCCATACTGCTTCGATAACGTCTGCCTCGAGTGGTCCAAGGACAGTTTCTAATTGCTCGCCTTCAACGTTGTATCTGGTGATTCTGTATCTTTTCTCTGTTGACATTACTCTCCATTGCTACTGACGTCTGTAGTAGCTATTTAAATCTTTCGAGACAACATTTATTATAGTATCGCTCTGGGCGGCTAGGCTTCTTTAGAGCTTTCAACCTATGAAATGTCGCCCTTCTTCCTATTGCAAGAAAAAATGCAAATATTAGACCCGCAGCAAATAATTTGCCTTGAGTGCTACTATGACTCATAGTAACGTTTATAAATACAAGATTTACTATAATCTATAGTAGCTATTAAAGAGGTGAAGAACATTGGGTGCCTTCACAAGAGCCTTCAGAAATATTTCAAGAAGGAAGGTTAGGGTGTTATTGGTGGTCATTGCCTTGGGTTTCTCTATAGCGGTTTTCATTTCTGTCCCTGCGGGCATTAAGGCGAACCAGGACATTACTCAAGCCATGACAGAAAAGTACCAAGAAAACCTCGCGCGTCTGATGGAGCAGATCAACAGGACAGCCTTACAAATATACGTTACTGCAGGTATGCCCAGCATATCCAGCAATCAGCAAACGTACCAAACATTTCAAATCCCCCTTATCGATGAAAGCATTGTCGACGAAATCCGGGCTTTAGATGGCGTCCAAGATGTGGTGCCGTTTCTGATGAAGGCCTTCGGAGAAAAGAAAACAGAACAAACAGCGACTAGTATTTATACATACATGGACATCTATTACATTATACTAGGTGTGCCTTTCAATTCGACGCTGGATGACCTTTATTTCATATTTCCTTGCGACATTGAAGGAAGAAAGCCTTACGATGGGGAGAGCGACGCTGTTCTTATTGGTTTGAACGTTTCACGCCGCTTTAACGTTGGAGTCGGCGACACCCTAGACATTAATGGAACCGATTTTCGTGTAGTGGGCGTTTCCCGCTCTAGTGGCTTGGAAGAAATGATGGTCTACATGGATCTTCGAGAAGCTCAAAAAATACTGAATGCTGAAGGAAAAGTTGAACAAATAATGGTGGTTGCAAAAGATCTCTCTTATGTAGACAAGGTAGCCAATGAATTAAAGGCGAAATACCCCTATTTAGATGTCTCTACTTATCGCGAACAGCGACATACAGCTGAAAGCATGCAGCAACAATACGAAGACATGCTACAAAAGCTAGCTGCGAACCTCGGTCAAATAAAAGGTACTGCTAAACAGGTGACTCTCATCTCCCTCGTCGCCACAGGTTCAATGGTATTATTCACGATGCTCTACACCGTACGTGAAAGAACAAAGGAGATAGGTATAATGAAAGCCTTGGGTTTCACTAACTGGAATATCATGACACAATTCGTGCTTGAAGGAGCAATAATCAGCCTAATGGGAGGAATTGCTGGAGCTGCCATTGGAAGTGTGGGTGCACCTATGTTGGCGACTCTAGTGCTCCCTCAGCTTAGATCCAATTTGGGAATGTGGAGTAGTCATGGAGGACACAGTTCAGCACCTTGGGCTTCGGAGCTCTCCGTTGTCGCAAGCCCTGATATGCAGCTCATATTGGTCGGAATAGGCATAGCTGTTCTACTTGGAGCCTTAGGCAGCCTATACCCGGCCTGGAGAGCATCCAGAATAAGACCTGTAGAGGCGTTAAGGCATGAGTGAACTGATTCTAAAAGCAGAACAACTGGAAAAGGTCTACAAAATAGGTGGACGCAGAGTTCTCGCCCTTTCCGGATTAAACCTTCAAGTGGAGAGGGGTGAGTTCATTTCGGTCATGGGACCCTCAGGCTCTGGCAAGACCACATTGCTGAACATACTGGGCTGTCTCGACAAACCGACCCGTGGGAAAGTTATTCTAGACGGCGTAGATGTCACAAATTTGCCAGAGAAGAGCCTCTATGAAATAAGAAGGTATAAAATCGGGTTTGTCTTCCAGACTTTCAACCTACTACCATACTTAACCGCCATCGAAAACGTAGAACTCCCGATGGAAGGCACAGGAAAATCGAAAGACGAAAGAAGGAAGAGAGCTCACGAACTGTTGAAAATGGTTGGACTGTCAGGAAGAGAAGAACACATGCCGCATCAACTAAGTGCAGGAGAGCAGCAAAGAGTCGCCATAGCACGAGCATTAGCGAACAATCCCGCCATAATTCTGGCAGACGAACCCACAGGCAATCTAGATTCAAAAAACAGCTATCAAATCGTTAGGCTACTTGGAAAACTGAACATTGACCAAGGAACCACAATTATCATGGCAACCCACGACCGCCGCATGGCCTCACTCACAGATAAAATACTGTTTCTCCGCGACGGAAGACTGCTGAAGAAAGTGAAGAAAGGAACACACCTTGCAGAAAAACTAAAAAAATGAACACAACGA
>QMVZ01000100.1 GCA_003661365.1 Thermoproteota archaeon
AAACAGCGATGAGCCAGGGGAAAAGTGTTGTGGAAAAGCATCAATGGACGATGTTTGTCAAGCAAATAAGGATTGAACGGAAGAAAGGCTATGTCCAGTCAAATCCTATCTAATTAGCTTTAGCTATAGATATCAGCCTAGTAGTAATACCAGATGGATTGGTAATCTTCTGGGTTCTCTCCTCTCTTCTTTAGGTTGTCTAGGTACATCTTTATCGAAACTATGTCGGTGTATATGTACGGGTTTACTAAAGCTATGTTCTTCTCCCATGGATGCCATAGGTAAACTCTCCTGCCGTCGGGCCTTATCATTATGAGTTCATGATCCTGCCAGGACCTCAGGTGGTTCTTGCCCAGTCTTGGGACATTGAAAACTGGTTCTTCTGTTCGATATATGCCTGGAAGGAGCCTTGCCTCCTCTTTCCTTTCTTGCATGATCCTTGCAACTGGAACTATGTAGTCCTTGTGTTCCCACTTCCCCTTTGGATAGAAGCAGTAGTAAGGGTCTATCCCTGCCTTCTTCAGAGCTATCCTAAGGGCCACTGTCTCAAACCTCCTGCTGTCCCACTGGGTGAAAACCTGCTGGTTGTAAACGTAAATTCCTTGCTTCCTAAGCTTTTTCACCGCTTCAACAAGCTCAGGCGTTATCTCGTAAGCTGATTCAACGTGGGTTACGTAGTAGATGAAGCGCCTCCCTTCTTCGTAAAATGATCCTAGCATCTCAGCCGTCTCGTCTGTAACCCTAAACGGTAACGTGACAACTATCCTAGAAGCTATCCTTATGCTTGTTATGTGTTCCATCTCTGCAAATCTTTCAAGTATTCTCTCAAGCATTTGATCGCTCAAAACAAGGGGCTCCCCTCCAGTTATCAAAACATCCATGATCTGTGGATGCTCAGCATACCAGTCAAGGGCGGCCTCCAAAACTTCCCTCGAAGGCATTGCACCAGGCTCTAACGGACCAGTTATCTCCCAATTCCTCTGGCAGTACACGCAAATTTGCGGACAGGAATCATATGGCTTTATTATGGCTACTTTTGGATACCTCCTTGTCACGAGGTCTATAGGAGAGGTATCATGCTCTCCCATGAAGTCCATTGCGTACTCCCTGTCCTGCCTGTGTTTCGCCATGTTCTCAACGTAATGAATTGGTGGGATAACTTGTGCTCTAACTGCAGCATCGTACTTCCTATGAGGCTCGTAGTCCATGAGATGCAGATAATAGGGAGTTATTCCGAAGGGAATTTGGTATTCGGTCGCCATCTTAATGGCTTTCTTCTCCTCCTCTGTGAGCATTATCAGCTTTTCAAGCTTCTCAAGGGCATTCTTTCCCCTGAAGATGTGCTTGTAGTGCCACCTATATTCTTGCCAATCCTCTAGCGATGCTCCAAAGAAATCAAGTATTCTTTTCCTGTTCTGCTTTCTTTTCTCAATGATCTCCGGATCAAGACCGCTTGGATACCTCTTCAGCCACCTGTCTATCCTGCTTCCAAGCTTGTCTAAGTAGTCGGATCTTGCCCTTCCTGCTTCTCTTCCTTTTATCTTACTGAAGTCAAAGTATTCTATTCCCTCAGCCAAGAAGGAAGGGTATATCGAGGGTCTTCCCATTATGGCTTTGAAAAGATGCTTAAACTCAAGCACAAATCCCTCGTCGACCTTCTCAATAACCTCATTCTCTCCTCTTGCTAAGCGCCACAAATATTCAAGAGAACTAACTCCCGATAAAATCTCATTTCTCTTTGAAATTAAGTTTTTAAAAGTCCTAATGGCCTCAAAGGCTATTGACTGCACAAGTAGATGTGTTTCTACCTCTTTTGACCTATATCTCCACTCTAACTTGTTTAGAAACTCGTATAGGCTCTTCCTAGCTTCGTCAAGGGATTTGCTGGTCCTCAATATTTCGTAAACTTCAGGACACTCTTTCCAAAGTTCTTTTTTCAGATTTAAACTAGATTTTGAGAGTGGATTTAAGATTTCGGTCTCAACTTGCGTCATTAAGACCGTGGACACTTCGACCACGGGGAATTCCTCCGTGTTAAAGATTTAAACTTTATTAGGTAGCTAGCAACTGTTTGTTAAAATTTTTTACCATATCTTGGTTTGGAAAGTTTCCATAAAGTGCTCCCCGTAATCCAACGTGACTGTTAATGATCATAACGTTTTTTCTCAATTAGAGCACGCCTTCTGGTTAAGTACGCTAACGGTTCAGGGTTCGAAGGACTTTTCGCTCTTATAAAGTAAATTTTTTGAAATTAAAACTTATATATTTCACGTACAAAACACTAATTATTCCAGTCAAGGGACTGGATCGTGTAGATCTCATCGAGAGAGCCCAGAAGGTGTGAGAAATGGAAGCGAAGGTATGGGGAATCCTTCTTGTTGTATTGTTCTTAGTGGGTCTCGGAGCTGGTTACTTGATTGCACCAAAGCCAGAAGCTGTCGCCCCTCCCACTACACCGCCTCCTCCTGAAGAGGAGGAGTATGTTATTGGATTAGCCATTGCTGTCACGGGTGGTTATGCCGTTGATGGACCTAGAAGAAGAAACGCCGCCATCCTAGCTATTGAGGAGATTAACAGGATTCTAGAGGAGGCTGGCTGCCCAGTAAGGCTAACATACATCCATGAGGACACAAAGACCTCTGCTGAAGGATCTTTGGCTGCTTTTGAGAAGCTATCTGCCGCAGGAGTCAAGATGGTAATAGGACCCCTAGCTACAAGCGAGTGCAAGGCTATCCTAGATTACGCTCAATCTCACAAGATGGTGGCTGTAAGCCCATCCAGCACTGGTACAGCAGCAATGGTGGCAGGAGACTTCGTGTACAGGGCGCCCTCTCCTGACAAGTATCAGGGACCTGCCCTAGCCAACATACTATGGCAACAAGGCATAAGGAAACTAGTCATAATGGCTAGGAACGATGACTATGGCGTTGGTCTAGCTGACTTAACAGCTGAGAACTTCGAGAAGCTAGGAGGACAGGCTGAGAAGATAATCTACGATCACACGCTTCCTGACCTAAGCGCAGATGTGGAGAGGGCGAGCGCAGCTGTTGCGAACTTCGGAGCTGATGAGGAGACAGCAGTACTCGTAATAGCTTTCGACGACGACGGGATCAAGATCCTTGAGGCAGCCAGGCTTGATCCGACTTTGAGTTCTGTCAGGTGGTTCGGACCTGACTCAATGAAGAGGGCCACATTCTTGCCACCAAAGGCCAAGGAAGACGTAGCTCTCTTCCTGCAGAGCGTTCACTTCATGGTGACAACCCCGGCGGTTGGAGCAAAGGACAACCCACTCGTACAGGAGTTCATCACCAAGTACACTGAGAGGTTTGGAGAGTCACCTGAAGCAAGCACATATGCCTTCTATGCATATGATGCTGCTTGGGTTGCAGGTCTAACCGTTCTAGTAGCTCACAAGTACGACGGAGAGGTCTTCCAGAAGCTGTTGCCTCACATAGCCAAGCACTTCTACGGCGTAACCGGATGGAAGCTGCTAGATGAGTACGGAGACGCTGCTATACCAATATACGATATTGTAGCACCGAGAAAGCTTCCTGACGGAACTTGGACATTCGAGACTATAGGGAAGTACGACGGAACCACTAAATCGATCACGCTGTACGAACAGCCTTAGATCCCCTCCCCCTTCCCTTTTTTGTAAGGTGTTAAGTTTATGTCGGAACTTCTGAATGTTCAGGACGTCGCTAAGTACTTTGGCGGCATTAAGGCCGTCGATGGAGTTAGTTTTACGTTAAATGAGGGAGAGATAGTCGGACTCATAGGGCCAAACGGCTCAGGCAAGACAACTCTTATTAACGTGATCTCAGGGGTATATAAGCCCGATAGAGGAAGAATAATCTTCGAAGGAGAAGATATAACTGGAATGGACCCTTGGGACATTTTTCACAAGGGAATTGTTAGGAGCTTTCAAATTCCAAGGCTTTTCCACAAGATGCTTGTAGTGGAAAATGTAATGGTTCCCCACAGGAACCAGAGGGGTGAGAATCCTCTCATAGCCCCCTTTCATAGTATGTGGAAGCCCCAAGAAGAGGAACTGGCTAGAACAACGCTGGGAACGATAATGGATTTTCAGCTCTCAAGGGTTAGGAGAAACTGGGCAAGCGAGCTGAGCGGCGGACAAATGAAGCTTGTTGAAATGACCAGGTCACTCATGTCAGAACCAAAACTGCTGCTCTTAGACGAGCCGGTTGCAGGCGTAGCACCAAAGCTTGCAAGGGAGATATTTTCCCACATTGTGAGGCTTAGGAATGAATATGACCTTACTTTCCTGATAATAGAGCACAGGCTCGACCTTCTATTCGATTATGTTGAGAGAGTAATGGTAATGAATTATGGAAAGATAATCTATGACGGGGACCCTGAGGGGGTCCATAAGGATCCAAAAGTCATAGAGGCCTACCTAGGTGAGTGAGGGATGGTTGCGGTTATAGAATCGCGTCGCATAACTGCTGGGTATGGAAAGGCCGTGATAATAAGAGATGTTGACATAAAAGTGGAGGAGGGAAAGATAACAGCGATAGTAGGACCAAACGGATCTGGAAAAAGCACGTTCTTGAAAACTGTGTTTGGACTTACAAGGGTGTTTAAGGGTTGTATAATGTACGATGGAAAGGACGTAACCCGCCTTGCTCCTGAAGAAAGGGCAAGGATGGGCCTTGGCTATGTCCCGCAAGTTAACAACGTATTTCCAAACCTAACGGTATTGGAAAACCTTGAAATGGGAGCCTATGCAATGAAGGACAAGGAACAGGTGAGGGCAGAGATAGAAGAGATGATGGAGATCTTCCCCATCTTAAGGGAGAGGAAGAAGCAGAAGGCAGGATCCCTAAGCGGGGGAGAAAGACAAATGCTTGCAATGGCAATGGCCCTAATGGGAAAGCCAAAGGTTCTTCTTTTGGACGAACCAGCAGCAGCTCTGGCCCCTAAGGTCGTAAACCAAATATTCTCAAGGATAAGAGAGATAGTCAACTCTGGTATAACTGTGCTGTTGGTCGAACAACATGCTAGAAGGGCTTTGAGCTTGTGCGACATGGGGTATGTGATGTCGAGCGGAAGGGTAGTGATGAAAGGACCTGGCTCAGAGCTTCTGTCGGATGAGAAGTTCATCGAAGCTTTCTTGGGGAGGGCATAACATTGGACCTATCTGTTCCCTTGATGAACTCTCTAACTCTAGGATGCATGTACACCCTGATGGCCCTAGGTCTGACCATGAGTTACTCGGTCACTAAAATATCCAATTTTGCCCACGGGGAACTTGTAACGCTGGGAGGCTACATAACAGCTTTAAGCGTTAATAGAGGTATTAACCTTCCGATCTCCCTAGTTCTGGCCTTCATCGCGTCAGCTCTCTTAGCCGTAGCTATAGATGAGCTCGTCTACAAACCCTTGATAAAAAAGGGCTCAAGACCGCTTTTTCTGCTCGTGGCCAGCATAGGAGCCGGTCTAGTGTTTAGGTACCTTATGTTCATTTACGCAGACCTAAGGGGAGTGATCACGATACAAGCAAGGACTAGCGTCGAGATCATAGCAAGGATTGGAAGGGCTGCTCTTACAACCGTACACCTTTGGGTTTTTCCGATAACTGCCGTGAGCGTAGCACTACTTCACTTGATGTTCCATCACACAAAGCCAGGAAAGGCCCTTAGGGCTATGGCAGATAACGAGGACTTGGCTAGGGTCTCTGGCATCAGGGTCTATGTGTTGAGGAGGCTCATGTGGGTAGTTGCTGGGGGGATAACTGGTGTTGCTGGAGGTCTTTGGGCCGTTTACTCAATAGTCACTCCTCAAACAGGGTGGGAAGCCCTCCTAAGGGTTTTCGCTTCTTCCATAATAGGGGGCTTCGTAAGCTTTTGGGGTACCATAGTAGGAGGTATTACCATAGGTCTAGCCGAAAACATTGGGATCTCCATTATGAACGAGTATTTCAACGTTAGCACTGCTTATAGGCCGCTGATATCC
>QMVZ01000101.1 GCA_003661365.1 Thermoproteota archaeon
AAAGAGGCCGCTGTTATTCCTGCTATCCTTGTTCCAGCATCTGACCTTAAAATCTCTACAAAGATGTCTATGCTAGTATTTGGAAACCTTTCAACGAAAACCGCTGGCAAAAGAGCTTCTCTGATTACCTTTGAGAGTTCAATGCTCCTTCTATCAGGTCCAGGCCTTTTTCTCTCTTCTGTTGAGAAAGGAGCCATGTTATAGCGGCACCTAATCAAAGCCCTATCTGGAAGGGCTAGATGCCTAGGATGGACTTCCCTCGGACCGTATACTGCAGCAAGAACCCTATTGCCGCCCCATTCAAGGTAAGCAGAGCCATTGGCCTTCCTCAAAACTCCAACTTCTATGCTTATTGGTCTCATCTCATCAGGCTTTCTGCCATCAATCCTAGTTCCATCTTCCTGAATCAAGATTTCAGGCTTTTCTTCTGTAAATATCGAATTCATCAGGACTTCCTCCCTAGAAGTGAATCTAAAAGCTGACCTATTCTCTCGGTCAGACCCGAGAGATGGGATTCTCTCTCTATTTTGCGAAGAGCTTTTTCTATGGCGCCTATAACCTTCGGATCGTTAGAATTTATCCACACTATCCCGTTCTGTGCGATTATTATGTCACACTTGGCCTTTTGCTTCAGCACTTGCAACATGGATTGCCGCTTTCCAAGAGCTCTAGGAACCTTGCTTGGCTCTATCATTATTAAGGATCCTCCAACGAGTTTTCCAAGGCCCTCCCCTTTTATTGAGAGAAGGGGGTTTGAAACACCATCATAGGACATTATCTTAGCTAACACGACATCTCCAGGAGCAAGAGCCTCATATTTTGCTAGAAGAGAGTGCCTTCTCCCACCTCTCCTTGGCTCAGGCCTGGGTACTATCATTATGGCCTTGCAATAGGAATTGATATCCGCAAATATGATCCTCTGAGACATCTTTTCAATCCTAGCTATCACTAAATCCCCTGCTTTAGGGACATATCCCCCCCTAAGAGGTATAACACCTACCCTTTCATTACTTATCTCGACCAACCCTACCATGTACGACCGTACCACTCCTTCTTCATCGACATAAACTCCTTTGTCCGGTTTTAACGACCCTTTTGCAAGGGCTTGACCGGGAAGCACAAGCTCCCTATCCTTAACAAAAAATTCAGCTTTAGAACTAGCTGACTTCTTCAACACTTCCACCTACCTTTCCTACAAGTTCATATATTGAACCCTGCGCCCTGATTGGAATCTCAACGTCAATTACGACCCTTTGCCCATCCTTTGACATCTCTTCACGCAAGATTTTTCCTATACCAGACAGTCCGGCCCTAACTTTACCCCACATCTCGATGGGAACCTTCACTCTAATTCTAGAGGACCCTCCTTTTAGGGGTAATATCTTTCTAAGAGCCTCAATTACTTGATTAACCTGTTCTTCGGCCTTTTTATATGGATCAACCCTGACCTTCGCTTCTTTCATCGCTCTTTCAATTCTAGAAGTTGGATGAGGAAGGTTAGTTTTTGGATCGACGAAGTTCTGGTGGATGAAGTTGATTATCCACCTCCTTTTTCTTTCCTGCAACTTCTTGAGGTATTCTGTAGTTAATTGCACCTTTCCCTCATCCAGTATCCTTTTACATATTTGATAAGGGTCTTCAGTTCCGAAAATCTGAATTAAATCCTTAGAGGACGCTTCTATTCCCTTTCTTGCGTCTCTAAATACCTTTTCAATTGCTAAAATATCTTCAATGTTTATCTTATTTCCTTCAAGGTACGCATAAGCCTTCTCCGGATAAACGTAGACCTCAAAGTGGTGCTTTCCTTTGATATCTATCCTAGCAATAACAGGTTCTCCCATTTCTTCACCTCACCCTGAATTTTCCTTTAATTGGTCACTCCTTCTTTAGTTCTGATTGCGCTTCGTTCAGAAACTTTTGAATTTCTTCATCTGTTAAGAACCTGAATTTCTTGGTCTTAGTTGGAACTATTGCCACTTCTAGATCCTTAGAAGTGAGTTTTTCCTCGTTCGTCTTGATTGTTTGTTTCATCAGAAGTTTTATAGCATCAGATAGGCTGATATCTTCCTTGTAATTCTTTCTCAGGAACTCGTTCACTTCATCGCTTCCTCTCCCCATGGCAACCGCCAAATAACTGAAGTAAGCACCCCCAGGGTGAGTTACGTAAAGGCTTGGCTTATCATCTATCCCTCCGAAGATCATAACTACTCCGAAAGGCCTAACTCCGGCGTATTGAGTGTAAGATTGCTTGAAGAGCGCAATTCTCCTCGCAAGGTTTTCCACCGTGATAGGCTCATTGTATATGAGTCGATGGGATTGGGCCTCTATTCTGCCCTTATCAACTAAAACTAGTCCATCACCAACTAAGCCAGCGGCAATTGCACCTATGTGATCATCTATCTTGTAGATTTTTCCGGGTAGCGACAAGAGGGGAGAACCTGGTCTTTTCGCCATTAGCACTACTCCGTCTACGCATTTAGCACCTAAAGCGAGAGGTGTCCTCCTAGTAGCAGTTAAAGCATATTCTACCTGTAATAGGCGCCCATCAGGGCTGAATACCGTAATAGCTCGATCATAGGCTCTTATTGTATCAGGGAACATATATTGCACCCGACTAGAATCCCTTATCTATGCTGAATAAAAGGACTCACTTCAATAAGGCGGTCCCAAAATAAAAGGTCCATTAGTCACTAGTTTCTCTTAACTAAAGATTCTGTCTTTTTAACATTTGAAAGCACTTTTTGATGGTGCCGTAAACGCCTTTAACCTTCAATTGAGCGTCTAATCCTGATCTGAATAGAGCAAAGGATAAAGCCGTTAAGACCTTTGGTAAATCCCTGTTCGTTGTCTCTATGATCGCAATACTTCCCTTGTAATATTTCAAAGCCATCTTAAGTCCGCTTGCGCCTAAAATTCCGTATAGTTCCTGAACAGCCTTTGTCCCTAAGCTTATCAGACGACGTGCGTCAAGTTCGCCTTTAAGTTCTAAGGCTACGTATCTCTTCCGAGGAATCAGGCCTATAGGGATCTTAGCTCTCATCTCAGATAAAACCTCCTTTCTCCAGCAATGAGCAAGGATAATCACTTATTGAGTTTAAGGCAGCCTCTTTTGGAATTTTTAGAAATGTTTCGGCGATCGAGGCCATTATAATTGGATCCAAAAGTTCGATTTCTCTTGTAGCACCGCTTGAAACTATTATAGGGATGCCATATTTTCTAGCTATTTGCACCTCGAGCCTAATCATTCTAATTGCTCTCAGTAACTTTTTCTCTTCAGATTTCAAAAGATCTACTAAATGGATTTCTACCGCGCCTTCTCTCTTGAGCAACTCCTTTGCGCATACAGAATCAAATATAAGCTTATTCCTGTTAATTGGAAGGACTATAGAGCTTGCCTTTAGTTTAACAGCTCTACGGGCCATTTCTAGGGATAGAGGCTTTATGGAAAGGAAAATTCTCTTTTTCATGAGTTTTGACATTATTCTCAAGGCTCGAGGGCTTAAGAGTTCAATTTCAAGAGATGTAAAGACTCTATATCCTTCTGATGTAAGCTTTTTCACAATTTCCTGAGTTTTTTCCAACTTTTCAGGATAGCACGTTATGCCCAGGGCCCAAAAACCCATTTCAACTCCTACATCGATCAAGGATCTAAGTTCGTTGACATTTGATGAAAAGCTCCATACTTTCAAGTCTACATACTTTCTCATCCGGAAATTCCAATCCCCTTCTCCCTAATAGCTCTTACCAGGCCCCCTTTTGGTAAGTAGTTTGTTGAATAAGTTATTCTAATCCTTATCTGTCCTCCCGGATCCTTATAATACAGCCTGGCCTTCCCTTCGAAAGCCTCCTGCTTGCTGACCCTAAGGTATAGGTTTCTGTCGTCGGTTCTGGTTTCTAGAGTTTGAAAAATTTCTTGTTTTGTCTCATCATCAAGCAGCTTATCCAAATATCTTGCAAAAAAGGCAGCATCCTCTTCTGAAAGCTTAACGGTTACCTTCTCAAGTGAATACCTATAATGGCTCCTAAATGACGTTTTTTCAATTGAAATCCGATCCCTTATTTCCGGAGGGGTTAGATTAATTAAAGCAGCCAAAGCCTTCTCTTTGTCCTCGGTTGGATAGATAAATGTCTCAATATACGCAGAAATTACACATAATCCCTTTTTCCTCAACTAAGTAGCCCCTTAAACTTACGTTTAAACCTTTTAACCCATTCAGGTATTCCTCTCCTCTTCCTAAGACCCCTTGACTTCTTCCCTGCACTCGTCAGCCCTCTAAACACTCTTCCCTTGTGCACAGGCTTCGTAATCCAGTTGATTTTTGGATCAGATTTTATCGCTGGATGATGAGGATCCACTAAGATCACCTCGTACCACTTGTACTTTCCATCTTCAGCAACGTAGTAAGAGTTTAGGACTTCCAGGTTTGGGAACTTTCTCGCACATCTTTCCTCCGCTATTCTCCTCAAGCTCTTAGCCGGTGTTATCTTCTTCACTCCCATGCTTCCCGGCTTCCTTCCAGATCTAGGTCTGGGCTTCCTTCTGCCTCCTCTTCTGACTCTTACTCTTGCAATGACAAAGCCTTGCTTTGCTTTGTACCCTAACTCTCTGGCTCTATCCGGCCGAGTGGGTCTTTCGACCCTTACGACTGCTGGTTGGCGCCGCCATCTAACTAATCTCTCCTGCCAAAGCTTGGAGAGTTCAGGCAACTCTTTTCTCTTTCTCCAGATCAATTTTTCGTAGTATCTTCCGATGACTGGCAATGTTTCATCCCACCCACATGCTTCCTTGTTCGTTACGAAGCCCCCGATTTAAAATTAATGTGATGACAAGTTCATTGGAAGATGCTTATAGGCATAGTTGGAAAGACCAATGTTGGTAAAACTACGTTTTTTTCAGCAGCAACGCTAGTTGAAGCTGAAATAGGAGACAGACCATTCGTTACCATAAAACCAAATGAAGGAGTCGGATACGTAAGAGTAAAATCTGTTTGCACTGAGTTTGGGTTGCGATGTCAGCCTAGGTTTGGTTGGTGCAATGGAAGGTACAGATACGTTCCAATTAAGCTGTTGGACGTAGCTGGCTTGGTTCCAGGGGCCCATCTTGGTAGAGGACTTGGAAATAAATTCCTAGACGACTTAAGAAAGGCAAGCGTTCATATTTTGATTGTAGATGCATCTGGAGCTACAGATGAGGAAGGAAGGCCGACAAAACCTGGATCCTATGATCCCCTGCGCGACGCGATTCTTGTAAAGGAGGAGTTTGCGCACTGGTTAAAGGGAATAATACAAAGGAACATGCCAGCCATTCGAAGAAGGATAGAGCTTACGAAAGAAAAGCCGGAGGAGGTTCTTGGTGACGTTCTCTCAGGGCTTGGAATGGGAAGGGAAGAGGTACGCGTAGCAGCGAAGGAACTCGGCTTAGACCTTTCGCGGATAGCTGGGTGGTCAGATGAACAACTGCTTTCGTTTGCCTCCCTCCTCAGGGAGAAGACCAAGCCCATGCTCGTTGCAGCTAATAAAATAGATGTTCCAGGAAGCGAGGAGAATTTAGAGCGTCTAAAAGCCAACCTCAACGATCCTGTGATTCCAACTTCCGCAGAAGCTGAGCTAATACTCCGTAGAGCAGCTTCAGCTGGCTTGATTAAGTACGAGCCGGGAGATAGCGGTTTTGAAATAATAGACGAGAGCAAATTGCGCGAATCCCAGGTCAAAGCCTTGAAGCTCATACAGGAGAGGGTCCTCGATGTGTATGGATCCACTGGCGTTCAAGACGCGCTTGATAAGAGTTTGTTTGAAATAGCGCGCTATAAAGCCGTTTTTCCAGTTGAAAACGAGACTAGGCTCTCGGATAAGGATGGAAGAGTTCTTCCTGATGTTCTGCTAGTACCAGCGGCCGCGGAGGTAAGGGATGTTGCAGCGGCCATCCACACCGAAATAGCTGAAA
>QMVZ01000102.1 GCA_003661365.1 Thermoproteota archaeon
AAGGTTAAGACCCTAGTTATGGTAGGGGCTGACGACAAGGTAACGCCTCCTTCTTGGAGTGAGGAAATTCACAGGCTCTTACCAAATTCTAAGCTCGTTGTGATAGAAGAAGCCGGTCATCTCGTCCTTTATGAGAAGCCAGAAGTAGTTAACAGGAAAATAGAGGAGTTTGTTAAGTCTTTATAATGAATAATGCGCTAATTCACAGCTGTAAAAAAATAGAGGGGATTTTAAGGAGCCATTTGGGGGAAGCAATATGTCAGACGATTTCGAGGTTGAGGTTAAGAAGTTTGAGGCGAGATTTGAGAGATTTATGGATAAGGAGAAGGATTTCACTCAAGCCCTTGAGAAGTGTGTCAGGGAGCTGAAGGAAATTTGCAGTGAGCTAAATAAGATGAGAGCCGAAGCTAGCCAAAGTGAACAAAAAATTGTCGAGCTAAGGCTGAGGGTTCTGAAGGCTCTCAACAACATTTTCTTGAAAGAATCGGAGGTAGAACATGAAAAGAGCCATCTGCTTGAATCATATGGCCTCCTTCTCCTTGCATTAGAAGAATCATTTAAGCTAAAGCAATAGCTTGCTTTGGGTAAGCAACTGCCTATTTTCGCTATTTCCACTTCCCTAGACCTGAAAATCATGCTTTACAATCCTTTGCTCTGATATTTCATTGGAATTAATGAATGTAAGTAAATTTAAATGGACTGAAATGCAATCTCAAACGATTCAGAAGAGGGCAGTGATTTTGAATGTGCTTGCTCAAGGCTTATGTCGAAAAGGATGGGAAGAGAAGGCTTGTAGCTAAAGATGTTGCGCTTATATACGCCAAGAACGGGGAGTTTAGGCTCAAGAATTTGAAGGATATGGAAGAAATAGTTCTCGAGAATGTTAGGCTCTCCACGCTGGATGCCCTTAATTCCATTGTAATCTTTGAGAAGGAGACTTGAGATCATATTAAATACCATTTGCTTGAAGGTACAATGGAGGTTAAAATGAGGATAATGATTTGTGGGAAGGGTGGAACAGGAAAATCTGCTCTATCAGTGTTAATCGCGCGTCTCCTTTCCGAGAAGTACAAGGTTTACCTCATTGATTCAGATGAGTCAAACGAGCTTCTCCCGAAACTGCTTGGAACAAATCCTCCAAGGCCTTTAGCAGAATACCTCGGTGGGAAGAAAAAAATATTCAAGATCGGAGAGATAAACATAGTAAAAGCCTTGGAAACTGCTAGTGGTGGGATAAAACCCAGTGGTATTCCAGAAAAGTACATTTCAAGATCCCCTGAGGGAATTGGACTGTTAACAATAGGAAAAGTCAGGAAGCTTGGGGAAGGTTGTGCCTGCCCCTTCAACTTTCTAACGAAGGTTTTCCTAAAGAACCTCAGCCTAGACCAGGGAGAAATAGTTCTAGTGGACACAGATGCTGGTATAGAGCACATCGGAAGGGGGGTAGAGGAGGGGTCCGATGGAGTTCTGGCCGTTGCAGATCCTACCGTAGAATCACTAACTTTGGCGATGATCCTTAAGGACAACTGCGAGGCTGGAAATAAGGATTTCTGGCTCGTTTTAAATAAAGTAACTCCAGAGATCTCAGAAATCTTAAGGAAAACAGCTGAAAAAATGGGTCTTGAAATTACTGGTACCATCAGGTATGATCCCGATATCTTCAGATCTTCTCTTGAGGGAAAGATGCTTCAAGCTGGAGACGCATTAGAAGATGTCAAACTTTTGTTGAAGCACATGAACCTTCTTTGATGGCTGCTTAGTTTTAGCTAGTTTAGCTCTTACGATAGCTTAAGAAAAGTTTCTAATAGGTCGTGATGAACCCTTAATCGCCTTTGAAGGGCTTAACACCTCGTTTTTAAGTGTGCGCTAAAAGCAGATCGTCCAGCTCTTTCATGAACTTCTTCTCTATCCTCTTCTTAAGCCAGTACGGGAGTCTCCCCACATATGAGATCTTCTGCCCGTACGACAATGACGGCTACTCCTCCACCCAAAGAAACCAAACACTTGGGGTTATCCGTGCTGAACCTTATCTTATGGGGCTTTGGATCCAAGCCCTTGAGATCTCTCCATATGTTCTCCGCTATGGTCTCCCTTTGAAACATCGCCTCTTCGGCCATCTTTGAGGCCCACCTCCCTCCTATCTTTAGGTGAATGCAGTCTCCTGCTGCGTATATGCCCTTTGCATCGGGTACCCTTAGACAATTGTCCACTGCTAGAAATCTCGCTCTCCTATACTTTCTCCGGGGGCATTCACAGGGCTTGGAGGAATCACTCCAGCAGTCCAAGCCGCTGCGGAGAACTCAATCCTTTCCCCATCCTCGAGAACAGCTAGGCCCTCTTCTATCTCCTTTACTCCCCGGCCAAGTAGGAACTTAACTCCCCTCTTCTCCAGGAAATGCCTAGCTTTCTCCCCCGCAGACCTGTTGTTCATGCAAGGAGCTGGTCTTTGGAGCTTCTCCACTATGATGATATCCAACTCCTTTCCTGAATTGATAGCGAAGTCTACTACTTCTCCAGCCACCTCAACCCCAGTTAGGCCTGCTCCTACTATTAACACAGTACCTGAAGCTTTCTCAAGCTGCTCCCTAAATTTCATGGTGTCCCAGATCCTATAAGTAGTCGAGGCATTTGACGGAAGCTCGCTAGGGGTCCAGGGTTCAGCACCAAGGCAAACAGCTAGATAATCGTACTTAAGCCTCTCACCTTCTTCTAGAACTATCTCCTTCGAATCAGGGGTTATTTTTTCAGCTTTTGCCCTGACGAATTCTATTCCAAGGGAGCGGAGAGGCGCTTTAAGGTCTCTTGATATTTGTTGAGGTTTAACCTTATCTGATACGAGTTCTGGAGCAGAAGGAAGGTATTCGAAAATTCCGCTCTTTGAGACAAAAGTAACATCAAGCTGACTCAAGAGATGGCGATTAATGAGTCCTTTGAGGCTCCCATGCCAGTAAAGCCTGTTCCTAGGACGATAAGATGCTTCCTCATCGATGTCACCCCGCATGGGAGAGTTAAAAATCATAACTTATTGTCCATCCAGTGACGGTCGGCAACCCACCTCTAGAAAGCAGGGACCCGAACATTTGGTTGTTGTTCAAGAAGCTAAGAATATCACCTCACAGAGCATAAGTTACATCATCAAATGAGAAAAGGTGTTATTAGGGAACTTCTTGTAAGGTTGATTGGAAGAATTAAAGATTAGAGCTTATTCAGTAAGAGAATTAGGGAGAACCTATTGCCCTATCAGCAAGAATTGAACGTAAAGAAAAAGATGGGTCATGAATAGAATCTTGATGTCGTGACTATGGGGGCTGCAGCAGTAGATCTCGTAGCAGTAACTCTGACCAGGTTGGGGTGTAAAGTTGGATTCATTGGAAAGCTAAGAAACGATCGTTTTGGGAAGATGCTCCTTGAGGACTTTGAAAGAAAAGGGGTAGATGTGAGCAGGGTAATAGTGGTAGAATCTGCGAGATCAGCGTCCACATTCATAGCTGTAGACAGAGAAGGGAATGGAGTGATCTATTCGCTAGGAGGAAAGGCCCTCGTTGAATCGCCTGAGGAATTGGATCTATCATACATCACCAGATCCAAAATAACATATGTTGGGGAGGCTTACCCCTCGGTGGTGATAGAACCCCTTTCCTCAGCTAGAAGAATGGGTATATTCATAATCTACAATTTAGGCGTGAATTTCACCCTCTTTGGAAAAGAAGCCCTCAAGTTGGCTAAGATAAGTGATTTGGTTGTTATGAGTTCAAGGGAGCTTTCTCTCTTGGACATTAATGTGGAAAGGGCAGCTAGGTCAATCCTTAAGGAAGGTCCGAAGGCCGTCATCATAACAACGGGGCGAGAGGGCTCAATGCTCATTGAGGAGCATGGTACGAAAGTGGTTCCAGCATACAAGGCGAGAGTGGTAGATACCACAGGAGCTGGAGATGCTTTCACAGCTGGAGTTATCTTTGGATTGCTAAAAGGTTGGGATCTACTAACG
Source organism: Thermoproteota archaeon (assembly GCA_003661365.1). Taxonomy (GTDB): domain Archaea; phylum Korarchaeota; class Korarchaeia; order Korarchaeales; family Korarchaeaceae; genus QMVU01. Next base: position 3,989 of record QMVZ01000102.1, read on the forward strand.
TGTATAAAGTTTGGAAGCGCGGTTGCCGCGATTAAAGTGGGCAGCTTTGGTGCCAGATGCGGACTTCCAACCGAGAGAGAGTTTACTGATTTCTTATCCAGACATCAAGGGTCGGGCTGATACTCAAAGGCTCCCTCTCGTTAATGTTTTTGGCAATCAAAGGACCCTATCATTCCAGCGGAAAACGGAAATCTTATCAGCATTAGATTGTTTAGTCTATGGATGCGCCGTCTAGCACTAGCTTTGATCTTGCTGTTAATTCCAATCCCTGTGAGTCTATCCTCCACAGAGACGAACTGGTGGAAATCGGACTGGTTTTACAGGGTTCCAGTTAAGGTAACTTCAAGTTCGAACTTGGAGGGAATTGTATCTATTAAGATCAACCTCATGGATTTGTTGAATAGCTTAGGCGTTGAAAAAGAGCCCGATTTTGGCTCTTTGAGGGTTGTACTTGGATCTGAAGAGTTTCCCTTCACCCTTTCTTTTGAAAGTGAGAAAAGGATAGATGACTTGGAGGGTTCGCTAGACGGATGGGAGTTATCAAAGGACATCGTTTCCGAGAAATCGAATGATAACGTTGAAGGTTCTCACTCCCTTAAGTTCAGAAGAGCATCCTTAAAGGAAGTACATAATGTTTTGAAGCTTGATCAACAGGCCTTGAGGAAAGGCAAACTGATATCCTTCTTTGCAAAGGGGAATTTCACCGTTGTGCTGAGGGATAAGAGCTTTCCAAGGGAAGTATCGAGGGCAGAGGTTTCGTCTGAAGAATACAGGATGTACTTCATCCAATATGACCCTGATCAGCTAGCTGAGGGAAGGGAGTACGCCCTCTTTTTCATTCCAAACGATTACTTAACCTATAATTACGTTGATGACATAAAGTTCGTTTCTGGAAACGCTATAGTGAAGTGGAAGACTTCTGTTTCCGCAGGAGAGCAAAAAGTCTTCTTCATTTACTTCGACATCCTAGACAGGGGACCTAGGTCAATCCCGTTGTACAACGTTCAAGGTAGTGAGAAGGAGTTTTCAGTCGAATTAGGAAGCCCGGAAGGTTTCAGAACCTTAATAAAGATGGAAAGGGGATCTGTTCTCTCAGGAAAAGCTAAGATAAGGGCCGAAGTTCTTGGAAACCTGTCAAGGGTAGTCAAAGTCCAATACAGGGTAGATTACTCTGAGAACTTGAGCTGGGACTCTAATCTAGGAATACTTGGAGACATGCACTTTGAAGAGGGAGAGTGGGTTGGAGAGTTCGATACTACTAGAACTTACGATGGTCTGCATACGATAACGGTCAAGGCATTTGAGAAAGGGGGAAGGGTTGCCACTGCAAGCCTCCAGATATACGTGAGGAACGTCCAGTACGAGGAGCCAGTGAACCTAAATCCAGATGCGACAGAATTTACGTTCTGCGTCTTGGGGGATAACAGACCTGGCTCCTCAAAGGATCCAATGCCTCAAGTATTCTGGCAGCTTACACAGGCAATGTGCGAGGAGAGCCCAGATATGGTATTTAACACCGGAGACGTAGTCTATGCAGGAGAGTTCAAGGAATACTTGAGGTTTAGGGAAGTCGTTAGCTTGCTAAGCTGTCCACTCTTCATAGCTAGAGGAAATCACGAAGTTTCGATAGGGAAAGCCGGAGAGGAGAACTTTAGGTACTTCTTCGATGCTCCTGGCTTTTCTTACAACTCCTACTACTCGTTCGATTATGGAAATTCTCACTTCATCATCCTTAACGCAAACGTCCAGGAACACAAGTATTCAATAAATGAGCCACAGCTCAGCTGGTTCATAAACGACATGAAGGCAAACAGTGATGCGGAGCACATCTTCATATTCATTCACCAACCCATATACGAGTACGCTCACGGGATTGAGAACGAGACCTCTGAAAGGATCCTTGAGGAAACGATAGAGGAGAACGCTTTCTATCCTGGTAGGATATA
>QMVZ01000103.1 GCA_003661365.1 Thermoproteota archaeon
CCAATAATATAACCCACATCCAGAAAAACCATGAAATACCAAGAGCAAGAGCAAAAAAATGCCATGGATTTGCTTTTGAAATTGTTTTCATGCTATTTACCCTTTTCGTTTGTTAGTCTCATATTAAGTGCGGGGACCAGAATTTCATATAACGTTCTGGGGATATGTGAAGTTTGTGGAGCGCAAGCGGAGCAAATTTGGGCGAGCGATAGCGAGCCACATATCCCTCTGTTAGGCGATATGGCTGATATCTCCATCAGATACCTACATTCGTTGAATGCTGCTAGAACTAAAAGAATTAAACTCACTAGAAGGAACAATAATTCATATTTCGACAATTTGACTTCCTTAAATCTCCGTATTTTTCTGAACTTTTCACCGCGCCATCTCTCAGCATAAAACATGGCTAAATTTACCGTGGCAACACATGCAAAAATATAAGCTGAAAACTCCAGGAATCCAATTTGCAGGAATAATAGCCACCCTTCCAAGGTGTAGGCTGATATACCTCCACTAAAAGAGTTTGTTCCAGCAAAGAGCCCTATCATAACGGTATTGGCATATAGTGGAAGATAACCAAGGGTGAATGATCGCACTCTGTAATGATTCACTCCCACTATGATACCCAGCACAAATATATTGTAAACTAAGGTCTTAGTGAAGGAAGAAAGGGAAGATTCTTTTTCTTCGAATACCATAAGCGGGCAAGGGCAGTTCCTTCATAATGCCTTCTGGCAGGAAAAGAAGGCCGAAAGCGTAGGCAAGAGCTAGGAAGGTAAAGAAAAACATAAAAGCATACCCTGTTCTTACCCAAAGTCTTTCGTGACCTAAGTTTTTTATGAGATTCTTCATTTTTCAGTGCCTCCTACTATTGAATCGGCCATTTTGCCCAACCTATTGTGATCGAATTGAGAGAAAAAATTTTGTTGATAATAAGGCTGTTGCATTCTTAAGGTTTAAGGATCAAGAGCATATCGTTGTGAAAGTCGATCTGGTTAATGGAAAAATAACGAAGATAGAAGAGGAAAAAGCTCGTATGGAAGTTAATAACATGGAAGAAAATTGGCGGGTTAAAGGCACACTTTATTCTGAAAATAAACTTGGTGCATTCTGATCTCCTCAAAAGTAAATGATAAATGCACTCAAATGGAAGAAAAATAATCTAAGGAATTAAGAATTATCACTTTATTATCGTGATTCTTTGGACTTGCTTCGCATCTATAAAGTAGCCTCCTTTATTCTCTGGAAGGGTAGAGGTTAAGAACCTGAGTTCTTTGCTATCCTAGGGGTATCCAAAATCTTGATTTATCTATAAGATTTATTAAACGAAGCTTCTAGTTGTTCGTATGTGAATGCATTTGGACCCCCTTAATGAAGTAAGAAGAGCTTTCGCTGATAACTTATCGAAGGTGATTAAGGACCTGTATTCTTTTGACATCAAAGTAACCGTCTCAAGAGTTCCAAATCTGAATTTTGGGGATCTTGGTTCTCCTGTGGCTTTCGAACTAGCAAAAATCCTGAAAAAGGAGCCAAATGAGATATCTAATCAACTTTCTGCATCTTTAGACGTTTCTTCCATACCTTATGCCCATTCTTCTGATGCAAAGGGTGGATTTGTTAACCTAAAGCTTAACAGAAAGGATTTTGCCAAGGCTGTAATAGACTCTACTATCAAAGTTGGGCCTGATTTCGGCTCCTCACTGATCGAGAGAAGTAGGGTCATGGTGGAGCACACTAGTGCCAATCCAGTTCATCCACTTCACGTTGGTAGTGGCAGGAATGCTGTAATCGGGGACACTTTTGCTAACATCCTTGAGAAACTTGGCTTTGAGGTTTCAAGGCACTACTTAGTTAATGACAGCGGGAGGCAAGCCTCTCTCCTCGTCTATGCTAGATCAAGGCTACCAGATGCCAAAGTTGAGGGCAAGCCAGACCACTGGTACGGCGTCCTTTATGCCGCTTGCAACTGCATAATCGAACTCAAGAAAAGAAGAGGGAAAGAGGCTGAGGAATGGAAAGAAGCCCTTGAAGAGCTTAGAAAAAGGGCACCTGATTTAGTAAACAAACTTGAGGAGGAAATAAACAAGGACGAGAACCCTGAAGCCTCTGTTGCAGAACTTAACAAGAAATACCAAGAGGGAAAGGATGAGGTCGTGAAAGCCATGTTTCGCGAAGTCACTGAGGCTGTCATGGAAGGGTTCAAGCAGACTTTAGAAAGGCTAGGGATAAGGCATGATGCCTATGACTGGGAGAGCGAGCTTATTTGGGGAGGATGGATAGACAAGGCTTTGCAAAGGCTGAAAAAGTCGGGCTACCTTGAGAAAGAGGATGGTGCATACTACGTAAACTTACTTAAAGCTGCAGAGGAGAGGGAGGACATAAGGAAAGTTCTTGGGGGAAATATTGAAGAGATAAGGACAAAAATGCCACCAGTTTACTACCTGAGCAGGTCTGACGGGACCTGGCTTTACACAGGGACGGATGTCGGTTATTCCCTCTACAAGTTCGAAGGATTGAAGGAGGACAAGGTATACAACGTAATTGGAGTAGATCAGAAGCTTGCTCAGCTCCAACTTAGAGCCGCTATGGCTCTGATGGGCATTGATCCAAACAAGTTAGTTCACTTCAGTTACGAGTTTGTGGATCTTCCAGAGGTGAAGATGAGTGGAAGGCGGGGGAGATACGTGACTATAGACGAGCTCTTGGATGAAGCAAAGAAGAGGGTCAAAGACCTTTTGAAGGAGAGGGTTGGCATAGAAGAGAAGGAAGTTGAGGAGATAGCTGAGAAAGTTGCAGTAGGTGCCATAAGATATGCCCTGATAAATGTCATACCGAGCAAGAAAGTCATCTTCACATGGGACAGAGTTCTAAACCTTCAAGAGAACAGCGGTCCCTTCATCCAGTACGCATACACTAGGACAAGAGGCATCCTTAGGAAAGCTGGAGAAGTCCCAGAAGAATTTGATGCCTCTCATTTGGGGGAAGAAATTGAAATAGAACTCATCTACAAGATTGCAGAGCTTCCCGAGACGATTAGAAACTGCTATTGGCTGATGCGTCCCGATATACTAGCCCAGTACGCCAATGATCTTGCCATGCTGATAAACAAGTTCTATGAAAAATGTCCAGTAATTGCCGCACCCAAAGGGGTAAGAGAAGCTCGAACCGCCCTAGTTAAAGCAGCTTCCATCGCGCTAGGCAATGCAATGGACATCTTGGGCATCCCTAGACTGGATAAGATGTGAGATTAGACTAATTGGGGGATAATCTGGAGGTAATAAAAGCCTAAAGTTTGAATGGTTTTATTGATTTGGTTCTAGTCTCACAGCATGAACTAAAAGGTCGGATTTTAATTTTACAGCAAGCAAGAATGAGAAATATCCCTCAGACATGATAGATCAAGAGGAGGTTAGGTTTAGAGAAGGTGAGTTCCTTGGATTATGATATAGTGATTAAAGGAGGAATTTTGGTAGATGGTACTGGAAATCCATGGATTAGAGCTGATGTTGGCGTAAGAAACGGAAAGATAGTTAAAGTAGGAAGGATCGAAGGCAAGGCAGACGTACTTATTAGGGCCGAAGGGATGTTAGTAGCCCCTGGTTTTATAGATATTCACTCCCACGATGACCTGATTTTCTTTAGAGATGTATATAACAAACCAAAGCTTCTACAGGGTGTAACAACAGTAGTTATGGGTAACTGCGGTCTTAGCCCAGCCCCTCTTAGTCGAGAGACAGTTGATGATCTAAAGGCCTATCTTTCCATCTTATGTGAGGACGTAGAATTGAATTGGAGATCATATGGTGACTTTCTTAGCAAGCTAGAAGAGATTCAGCCTTTGGGAACGAATGTCTTAGGTTTAGTTGGTCACGGAACCGTGAGAATAGCTGTTATGGGCATGGATGCCAGAGATCCAAGTGAAGAAGAGCTTGAGGAGATGAAAGAATTGATTTCTCTCTCGATGAAGGAGGGAGCATATGGCATGTCCACTGGTCTGATATATCCGCCTGGAGCTTACGCAAAAACTGAAGAGATAATTGAACTTGCGAAAGTAGTTGCTAAGTTTGGAGGCATTTATTCTTCTCACATTAGAAACGAGGGTAGGCAGCTGATAGAAGCGGTCTCTGAAGCAATAAGAATTGGCGAGGAATCAGGGGTTCCCGTTGAGATATCTCACCACAAAGCTGCTGGAAAAAAGAATTGGGGGAAAACCGAAGAAACCCTAAGGATGATCGAGGAAGCCAGACAACGAGGGATAGAGGTTACAGCAGACGCCTACCCTTACTCTGCAGGAAGTACATATCTTGCCGCTTTACTACCTCCTTGGGCTCATGAAGGGGGTGTTGAAAAGCTTATTGAGAGGATGAAAAGTCGAGAAGAGAGGGAAAAGATAAGAAAGGCGATGGAAGAGGGTGAAGAATGGGAAAACATGGTTAGAGAGACAGGATGGGATCGAGTGGTACTGTCTTACTCCCCAAGCTTCAGCGAGTTTGAGGGTAAGAGCCTATTTGAGATATCTAAACAACTAGAAACCGACCCGTATGACCTATTGTTCTCAATCTTGGAGAAAGATGGAACTAACTCTATGATCATAATTCACTCAATGAGCGAAGAGGACGTAACGAGAGTCATAAGTCATCCATATGTAATGATTGGAACCGATGGTCTCGATATAGGCGTTGGTAAGCCCCATCCCAGGACATACGGAACTTTTCCTAGGGTTATTAGAAGATTTGTAAGGGAAAAGAGGGTCCTGACCATAGAGGAGGCAATAAGGAAGATGACCTCGATGCCAGCCCACAAGCTTGGGCTCAAGCAAAAAGGGTTGATTAGAGAGGGATATGACGCCGACATAGTGGTATTAAGCCAAAACATACTTGATCAAGCTACTTATTCAAATCCCAGAGTTCCCCCCAAGGGTATAGAGTTTGTGATTGTGAACGGAGTCCTAAGCGTTGAGAGAGGAAAGCTATTAGAGAGGGGAGGAAGAGTTTTGTGGTCTAGATGGATCGGCCTGTCATATGCATGATTCCCCTAGAGCAATCGCATTCCCGAATTTCTGTGCGTTTTTGCCTTCGCTTGCCGGATTTTTTCTGTTGTAAAAGGGTTTTGAACTGATAGTTTTTATTGTTCAAAATTACTCGGCTAGTTATGAGGGAAAGCAGCGTTTCATATGAGTTCGAAATGAATCTAGTCGGATTCTGTGGTCTGTATTGTCGAGAGTGCGATTACTACAAGAATATCTTTGGAAACAAGGCAAAGGATCTCCTTGCTGAGATAGAGAAAAGTAAGTGGATCAAAACGGTTTGGAAGAGCCTTGACGCTCCTTTTGACGCGGATCGTTTTATAGAAGCACTAAAGTGGGTAGCATCATCAAGCGGCTGTCTTGGATGCATTGCCGGGGCTGGTTGGCCTGATTGTCCGATCAGGAAATGTGCCAAAGCCAGGGATGTTAGAGGATGCTTTGACTGCGAGGACTATCCATGCGACATAATCTCTGTGGAACAGGCGGCATCTCAAAGGGAACTTATTGAACAAATCAAGGCTAGAGGTTTAAGAGGGTACATTAGGGCTAGGAGAGGAGAGACAAGAATCGATTAGATAGGAGATATTCATAAGAAATCTAACTACGTAGGCTCCTAGCAAATATCATCTAAAAATATCCAGAAGCTAATCATGAGATTTGAATTTGTAGAAGCGTAATTCATCGATTAGCATCCCTCCATTTTTGGGAGTATCTCCAAGCAGTCTCAAAGGTCCTACCCATGCACTTAACGCAGGAGCTGTATTCCATGGTTGATACTTCATATATCTCATCACCAAGCCATATCACATTAAAGATTACTGTTGAAAAC
>QMVZ01000104.1 GCA_003661365.1 Thermoproteota archaeon
AAATGCTAGAGGAGGAACCAACTACTGGGGAAAAACTCGTCCTGAAATTTATCAAGGAGCTTCATGCCAAAGATAAGAGGGTTAGGGTTTTAGATCTCATCAAGCTCGTGGAGAAAGGGACGGGAATGGGGCACAAGGAGATCATGGAAGCCATAACAGGGCTTGAGAAGAAGGGATTCATCAGACTAGCAGACGGGCAAGATATAGGCGTCAAGGAGGAGAGAGAACCGATTAAATATCCCAAGGAAATTGTGGAGCTTAAAACTAAGATAGAAAGGCTTAAAAATCTCATCATGAAGATGACTTAGATTTGATTTCTATCTCTTTAGAAGACTTTGGATTTCTTCGGAGACTTAAACGCTTTAGGATCAAATCCCTAAAATGGGGCTCGCCGATGAAGACCAGGTTCAGACAAAATGCCAATAGAAAGAAGGTATAACGCATCCAATTAGGCATGTAGGGGCTCAGGGAAAAAGGTGATAGCAGTGGGACGTTTAGCTTGTCAAGAGCCATGTGCAAGAGGAAACTTGATGTCATGACAACTACCAACTCCTTTTTCTTAAAGAGAAAAAGGTAACCCAGATCAGCTAGAGACAGAAATACGAGGCTATGGGAGATTCTCGCAGGAACGGGAAGTCCGAGCAGGAAAGGAACGTGATCTAGGTCCATAAGCACGGATGTGAAGACCGAAAAGATCACGTAACTCGGCTCTAAGGTAAATAATCCGAGGAAAAACCCAAAAATTCCATGCATTATACTGTCAAACTTCATAGAAGGACTGATCCTAGAGACAGCAACCGTCAAGTTTGAGGTAGAGATCTTCAAAAGCATAGAAAGGCAATTTGGTTGGATGTACACAACCGACAGGATTGTAAAGGCTAGAAGGAATGCTAGGAAAATTAAGCACCATAGCAAGCTATCTCTCAGCGATATCTCCCTCAAGAAACCACCGATAACCCGCAACGAACTCTATCCTTCCTTATAAAACCCTACCCATCTCTCAGGCCAGCTAATTGATACAAACTTTCTGGCATCAAATGTTAGATTGAAAAAGAGGATCAAACTAAAACCAAGATGATTGTGAGGACCACAACGAAGATCCCCATAAGTATCATTGCTATCTCCGAGCTATCGAGTTCCTCATTGATCTTCTCTCTAACCATAGGATCTTCAGTTATTGTATCAGCAAGCCTAGATAATAACCTTTTCCTGATCCTAATATCACGTAGCCCAACGAAATCGGTAAAAAGTCCTAAGATAGCGAAAAATAGCAAGGAATAAAGTCCGTATGAGTTTACAATTAACTGGGTCAGGGTAGCTCCAATTCCCATGAAAAAGGCCACGAGAGCAAGGGTGAAGTTCCTTATATCCCTGAAGTCCTCTTTCAACTCTTGATACATCGAGCTTAAGATGCCTGTCGAAAGGTCAGGACTTCTCCTCTTTATTCCTTCAATTTTCTCCAAAATCCTTGACTCCACCAAAGAGCTTTCCATCAACTGGCTTCTTGATTCAAAAGAGTATTTATGGAAGCCAGGTCTTCATCGACTTCTCAGATCAATGATTTCCATAGCCCCTTACATTGCCTACTATACTCATTCTGGGTTGAAAGTTTAAAGAAGCTGATTATTGATCAGCTAAATTGACAGCTTTAACCAATCAGATGGGAGTTAAAAGGAAGCCATTGCTAAGTTATCAACGATGCATCTAAATCGAAAGCAAGTGGACACCGGGCCAATAGCTAGCTTGAGAGATGTTTGGAAGGCTTACAAGGGAGAGGAGTACATTTTAAAGGGCATTGACCTGGGAATAGGGCATGGAGACTTCCTATGCATCCTAGGGCCTTCAGGAGCCGGCAAATCAACACTTCTTAGGATAATAGGGCTTCTGGACAGACCTTCAAGGGGCGAGGTAGAGGTCTTCGGCAGGAACGTAGCTGAGCTAAGCGATGATGAGGCTGCGCGCATCAGGCTGGAGAGGATAGGCTACATCTTCCAATCGATCGACCTGATACCTCACATCACTATAAGGGAGAACATAGAGGTACCGATGTATCTTAGGGGAGTGAGAGGAGCTGAGAGGAGAGCAAGGGCACTTGAGCTATTGGATCGCTTTGGATTGAGGCATCTGGCTGATAGGTATCCCCATGAGGTTAGCTTGGGCGAGCAGCAGAGGGTTGCAGCGATGCGTGCACTGGCCAACGGTCCATCTCTGATAATTGCGGACGAGCCAGTTGCCCATCTAGACGAGGAAAACGCTCAGCTCCTCTTCGAGCTATTGAAGACGCTTAACAGAGAGGATTCGGTCTCCATCGTAATGGCTACGACTAGCGAGGAGGAGGCAGGGGTGGCAGACAGAGTGTATCTGCTACGAAGGGGCAGGCTTAGCCTAGGATATCAGGTATAGCAGGAGCATGATCGCAGCAAGCAGTGAACCACGAAGCCTGAGGGCCTTTATCACCTCCTCTGGTTTTACGGCACCTGTTTTAAGCTTCAAAAGAGGCTCAAGAAGGATCACTCCGGAAGGGATGAAGATCGCGAAGATCAGGGGAAGAGCTCCGATCGAAACCATCAGAACGTAAATCATGATGGAGATTAGCATTAAAGCCATGGCGAGGTCAATGCTGCGTTCCACTCCAATCAAACTGGTTGTCCTCTTAGCTGCATATGCTCCAGTATCCATATCCCTTACCTGTTGAAGGATGCAAGAGGTGCAGGAGAGCAAAAAGGCGATTCCAGCCAGGAGAAGCGATGTCATGTCTAGAGACTTGTAAAGGGCATATCCCATCAAGGCGTAGAGGGCTGGTCCCGCTCCATGGGTAAGCAGGTCCAATACAGGCTTATCCTTAAGCCTAGGTCCCCACGAGTAGGTCGATAGGAGAAGGACCGTGGAAATCCCGATGACGGCCACGCTGAGCTCCATGAACGGGAGCAGAACAAGGGAAAGAAGGGCAAGAATCGTGAAGGCAAGGAAAGCATCTTTTCTCTTCAGTCTTCCAGATGCTATTGGGTTTCTCCAATCCTCTCTAGCTCTATCCTCCTCCTCATCCATTATATCGTTCAAAACGAAGGCTGACATTGAGGAAAAGGCGACGAAGAGCAACAAGGAGGCAAGATGGAGGTCAATGCGCTTTGTGGCAAGAAGGGCTCCTGCCAGGGCTGAGAATATGAATAGAGGCAAGTACTCTTGCAACCTAAGAAGATCAGCCCAAGCCTTCATGGGTCCTTTATCGCTGGCCATTTCCTCACCTTGAAGGCTTTACTCAAAGTCACACGAAGAAGATCAAGTTTCTCCCGCTGGAATAAACGAGAGATAATCTTTCATTGCTGTAAATAGAACTCAAGACTAGGGGATCGAGGGCTATTCCTTGGGTATAGGCTATGTAACCGACCTCCTTCATCAGATCCGTTAGGACGATACAGCCCTCGGGAGGCTTGCCCTCTCCCATCAGGAAGCGGAGAGGCCCATGAACGCTCACGTTCATCCTGTTATAAAGAAGGTAAGAGAGCCTGATGTCCCCGTGTACCTTGACCCCTTGAGATCGCTGAACTATCCACCTTGCCTGCACTACATCGTGCACCGAGTAAACCCTCTGGCTACCTCCCAGAGGGCCTGAGAGGAATGAGGTGTAGGGCAAGGTAAACGCCATCCCACCAGCTATGAGCACCAGAAATAGTGTTCCTGCAAAACTACTCCGAAAGTTAAGCCATCTACTTGAGGCAAGGATCAAAACTCCCATGAAGAGGAAGTTTCCAAGCCTGTAGGCATTTGAGGGCAGACCAGGTGTCCCGAAAATAATGTAAAGCTCTACAGCAAGAAGGCCGAAGATCCACATGCCGATGAAGGCCATTCCACCCCTCCCCCAGGCTTTCTCTAGGGGCTCGGCTCCAAAAACAGCCAGAAGGGCAGCACCCAAATAAGGTGAGAGCAAAAGGAGGTCTATGATCGAGATGGTAGGGGCCCCAACCATTATCTGGAGCTTCAGAGCAGCTAAGATGAGTCCAAAGGTCAGAGCTAGGGATAACTTGATCCACCTCCTAACCCAAAGCGATGGGCTTCTCAGGAGAGAGGGACTCAGGACGAAGGGAAGGAAGAGGACGATCTGATAGGCCATGAGAGAAATGACATCCGTCTCGCTCAAGCGGAAAGGCAGGGCCCTTTGAGCGTGAAAGGAGAAATAGGCTAGGAGGGAAAGGGCAAAGGCGAGTATGATGAAAGCTGACAAGAGCAAGGAGGAGCCACGGGTTTCAGGATATAGGAGATGGGAGAGGAGGAGATAAGCTGAAAGGACAAGGGCCGCAACGCTCGTCAGGTGGTGAGACAGGATGAGGGAAGGTATGACGGCAAGGACGAGCAGGCTGAACTTAGCACCATCTCGCATCCCCCTAGCTAGGAGGAAAAGGACGAGCAGAAACAAGGGAAGGGCATACCCCTCCTTCGTTATCCCAGCGGTTAGGACGGTCTCCCCTCCTGCAAGACCGAAGAGCAAGGATGCTGCTAGCGAACAAGATGAGCTGGAGCCCATCCTCCTAAGGAAGGCATAGAGAACAAGGATGCTAAAGGAGCTCACGAGAGGAGAAACAACTGGCAAGAGGGAAATGGGCTTGATCCCAACTACATTTGATAGAAGGACGGCGAAAAGAGGTAGTCCGGGCCAGTATATGTTGTAGTTGTCGAAACCCATTTCCGGCCTTAGGGGGACTGGTGTCCTCTCCAGCAGCGTGTCGACGATGGGGAACATGGTCCAGCTGTCGGTGTGGTAGGGAACTCCCGAAACTAAGTATGGGGAAAGGCGCAGGATGAATGCCATAACTAGGATGAAGAGCAAAATCGCAACGTTTCGTGGCCTCTCAACCACATTCATTCCCCTGATAGCTCCTCAACAATGCTCCTCAACGCCCTCCCGGCCTTCTCGGTCCTGGTCCACCTAGGTTCGATGGGGACAAGCAGTGATAGAACAGCGGCAAGGGCTACAAGCGAGTTCAGCATCACGTATGGTATCGTTGCCCCCAAGATCTTCAGCCTGTCAATTGAGCTTAGGCCTTGAGAAGCGGAGAAGGCGACTCCAACTTGAACCAGCAGGAAGGCCAGAACGAAGAAACGTACTATATCATCGATTGCAATTGAGTAGAGCAGCACAGGCAGGAATGCAGCAGGTCCAATGGGGGAGAGAAAGCTAAGCACCAGGTCGATGAACTTCGAGGGCTTGAGCCTCAAAGCATCCCTTAACCTCAGCCTCAAGGCGTCGAGCGTCCCCCTGTACCACCTATACCTCTGCCTTATCAGTGTCTTAAGTTTGGAAGGTGCCTCAACTCCCACCCTTACGGTGGAGAGCCTTATCCTACCGCCGTTGCAGAAGATGCGGGCCGAGAGCTCGTTATCCTCAGCAATGCATCTGTCGCACCAACCCCCCACCTTTTCGATCCAAGATCTTCTCAGAATCGAGAGGGAGCCAGGAGCCTGCACGAAGAGGCCAAGAGAATCCTTTGCAGCTGTTATTCTCTCCCAAAGCCTGGTTTCAGCCGAGAAGATGAGGGGCAAAAGGCCTTCTGAAATGTTCAGAGGGTACGGAACGGCTGCCACTCCTGCCACGCTCGGCTCATGCATTAGGGCAAGCATCCTTTGGGCAGCTCCCTCCCCTATCACCGAGTCAGCGTCCATCACCATGATTAACTCGCCTCTTGTTGATTTCAGCCCTGCGTTAAGGGCTCTGGGCTTCCCTAATGGGTTTGAGACCCGAATCACTT
>QMVZ01000105.1 GCA_003661365.1 Thermoproteota archaeon
CGGCCTCGCTGCAGAGCTCATCTCCAATTCATTTGAAAAGCTATACTTAGTTGATTTGGATTATGAAATGGCCAGAGCTGCCAAGAAAAGGCTTAAGAACCATTCTAATGTAGAAGTGATTGTCGCAGACTCTAGAAATGTGCCCTTGCCTGATTCTTTTGCCGATCTAGTGTACTTCTTCGACTCCCTTCATCACATGCCCTTGGCCGAAAAGGCCCTTTCGGAAGCAATTAGAATAACTAAGCCAAGTGGTAGGCTTGCAATACTCGATCTCGATGGAGATCACCCCTTTGCAAAGTTTATCTCGTTCTTGGAGAGGTCCTCCGGATTACACTCTAGACCTTTGAGCTTAGACAAAATAATCGAGTTCCTGACAAGTCGCAATTTCTCGATAGTAAAAGCCAAAGTTGACATATTTGGGATGTTTGATGTGCTTGCGTTGAAGGAGAACACATCACAGAAGTGAATTCTTAGATAAACAGATGCTCAAAGGCTAGCCTTTAAATATTATACGTTATCCGATAGCGGATAGATTATAATGAGGGGGCATCTTCTAACTCTAGCCTTAGTTCTTGGCCTAATCTCTGCTACTTACATCTGGCAAGTTACGAGAGCGCCAGTTACCTTAAGAGTCTCCACAACCACTAGTCTCTATGCTACAGATCTTCTGGAAGAGCTTGCAAGGAAGTTTCAGGAGAAGCATCCCAAAGTGATCATAGAGTTCACTCCTGTCGGCAGTGGAGAAGCTTTGAAAAAAGCCGAGAACGGTGATGTTGATATGGTCTTTGTCCATGCTCCAAATCTTGAGAAGAAGTACTTGGAAAAAGGAGTTTTGAAGTTTGGAGAGATCTTCGCTTATAATACGTTCGTAATCTTGGGTCCAAAAGATGACCCTGCTGGAATAAGGGATATGGATCCAATTAATGCCATGATAGCGATCTATGAAGCAGGAGAAGCTGGTACTACGAAGTTCGTTTCGAGAGGGGATAATTCAGGAACCCATAATAGAGAGCTCTGGTTGTGGAATCTTGCTGGTCTTGATCCGTCTGGAAATGACTGGTACATAGAATCCGGAACTGGAATGGCACAGACCCTCATGATAGCCAACGAGTACGGAGCTTACACCATATCGGATATCGGAACATACCTCAAACTAAGCTCAGAATTGACTTACCTAACTCCATTGGTAACCCAAGGAAGCGAGCTTTTGAACGTATACAGCGTTTACGTAGTTAATTCGGACGTAATAAAAGGAGTTAACGAAAGGCTAGCTTACGAGTTCCAGCAATTTGTACTGTCAGATGAAATTCAAAATTTCATAGGGAACTACGGGGTGGTAGAATTCGGGAGCTCCCTGTTTTCTCCAGCTAACGGCGATCCAGATGGTAGTTTGAGGGAAGCGTGGAATCAACTTGCTGGCGGGTAGGTAAAATGCTTGGAGAGGTTCTGGAAATAGCTCTAAGGTCCATAATTGTTTCAGGTCTAGCTGCCGTGCTAGCAACTTCTTGGGGCATCCCCCTCTCCCTCAAGCTGGTGACCGACGATTTCAGAGGTAAGAAATTCATACTCGATGTTTTTAGAGCCCTTGTTGGCATTCCGACCGTTGTAGTTGGACTTATTCTGTATTTTTTGTTCTCAAGGTCAGGACCCTTTGGAGGGCTAAGGCTTCTGTATACACCTCTTGCCATAGCGCTTGGACAAGCTGTATTGATAACCCCTCTTTTGGTATCCTTTGCATATCAAGCATTAGAGAGGGAGAAAGGAGAGGTTTGGGAACTTGCCATGTCACTTGGTGCCTTAAAAAACCAAGCTTCCTCTACCTTAATTAAGGAGACCATCCCTAAGCTCTTGAATGCATCACTAATTGCGTTTAACAGAGCAATAGGTGAGCTAGGAGTTGCTCTAATGCTAGGAGGAAACATAAAGGGCTTCACAAGAGTCATGACTACAGCAATAGCTTTGGAGGTCTCGAAGGGAGAATTTGGACTTGCTCTATCCCTAGGAGGGTTTCTGCTGTTGATAACCTATTCAATAACAGCAGTCTCAAGGATGGTTGGTGGTAAAAGTTGATAAAACTCAGAGAAGTATACTTTAGCTACAATAAGGAACCAGTAGTTAAGGGAGTCAGTTTATCCTTAGGAAATGAATGCATAGCCCTAGCAGGACCCAACGGAGCGGGTAAGACGACTATCTTAAAATTAATGGCTGGTATCTACAGGCCGAAGAAAGGAGAAGTTTTCATCGAAGGCAAAAACATCTGGAAACTTCCGGAAAAGGAAGCAATCACGTTAAGGAGAAAGGTTGTGTACGTTCACGAGAATCCAATAGTTCTGAGAGGATCAGTCTTAAACAATGTAATATTCGGACTTGAGTTAAGGGGTGTTTCCAAAGAAGAAGCAAGGAAAAAGGCGCTTAAGCTCATGAGAAAGTTGGGGATAGATGAGTTAGCAGAGAAAGATGCCAAGAACCTCTCAGCTGGTCAGGCTCAGCTGCTAGCACTTGCCAGAGCGCTCATAGTTGAGCCCTCTTACATGCTTCTTGATGAACCATTGGCAAACTTAGATTGGAAAAGAAGGAAAAGCGTCCTAGAACTGCTAAAAGAGCTTAGAGAAACTGGAAGGAGTATAGCTATCGCAACTCATGATGCTTTTTTGGTATCATTGGTGTGCTCAAAAGCATACATAATTGAAAATGGATCAGTTGTATCGGAAACTCTGCCTCCTGCAATCTTCCAATAGTTTGACTAAGATCGACACGGAGGTATGGAAATGCTCTCTGTAATCTTCCCCTCGGGAGAGATTATCGTTACCTCATAATCTCCGGGTGGAAGGTTTTCTACGTAAACCCTCAAGTCACCAGTAGTTATAGCTTGAATACATATTATTGGTAACTGAACGAACTCCACTTTTATCTCGATTTTATTGCCTTCAAGCTGAAAGTTCACAACTGGTTTGTAGCAAGGAGTTCTCAGAGTCGAGAAGACCTCTACGAAAAGCATACAGGGATATCCCTTTATTACCGGCTCTCTAGCGAAAGTCATGTGCGTTGTCTCAAACTCATATCTTGGAGAAGGTCCTTGCTCCAATAACTTGTCGAGAAATTCCTCTATGAAAACCTCTACAGCTTTTTTAGTTCCATATCTATCATTTCCAGCTAAAACAAATATCTTTTGGCCACCAAACAGGGGCTGAGCCGAGTACACAAGGTAGGAACCTCTTTCCTTTCTAAGGTATTCAGAATCCGATGGCTGCAATAAGAAGTCTGATATGTTTCCTACCCCTTCGTAGGCTTCAGGACCACCTAAAACTATCAATATCCAAGCGTTTAAATGTTGTCGAAACTCATCAGGTCCTATTAATGAGGGATTCAGGCCCTTTGAGACTAGAGTCTCCCTCAAAATTGGATAACTAATTCCTGCATCAACTCCGTTTGCTAGCACTACAACTTCGTCTGATGTCATCAACGAAGGAACCATAAGATCTGTCCCAGAGGGATGGCATTTAAGGACAAGTTGCTCCAGTTCAAGACCCAGTTCTTGCTTAGCCCAAGCAACGACTACATCGGCCGGTACTCTGTTACCTTCTGTTTTCATGAAGTCCCTCTGCTTTGGAAGATAGCTGATCACTTCAGCATTGTAAAGCAAGGCTAGGGCTCTTTTTAGAGGTTCAGGTGAGCCAAGAAGAGTGGTATTTACTTTGAGGGCCATGCTTCCATTCCCAATGTAAAGTCTTGCGTCGGCCCTCAATGCCTGTCCTGTGATAGGGTCAGAGGGAAGCCAAAAACCTAAATCAAAAACAACAGTCTCAAACGAGGCATACTCTCCTGATATGAGCCTATGTTGGACCACTTCATGCTTTACACTAACTCCAATCAGTTGAAGCCTCTCTAGCACTTCTCCTAAAGGTAATGCCTCGTTTATTATCACACCAATGTGGCTACCCGTCGGAGGACACATCCAAACTTGTTGCGTGGGCAAAGTAATTACCAACAAAGTTAGAAGCAGGTGAAGCTTCCGCATCCATACTCTTAAGAGGTCTTGACTTAAAGCTTTTTCAAGTATTTCAACATTTATTGAACCAAAAAAATTAAGGTTTATGACCAACTGGCATCACGATTAAAGGAGACTCCGATTTTTCAAGTCTTAGTATCGATGATACCTCCTCGTCGATAAAAGCTCCAATGCAAACTGTTGCAAGATCCATTGAGGCGCATTGGAGGTAGATATTCTGAACCACACACCCAACTTCGATATGAACATACCTTATCCCCCTCTCTCCATACCTCTGAGTTGTTCTTTCATATTTTGCAACTATGACAATGGAAGCAGGAGCTAACCTGACGCATTCCTGTTTCAAGCAAGCATCAAAAAGGTCTTCCCTGAAACTTCCCTTCAGACATTTGATGAGGCAATGATCTTCTGGTTCGTAGACATATATCCCTGGTTCCAAGCCTTCAACATCCTCAACCACTAAATAGAGGGTTAGAGGATATGTTGCCCCAGCAGAAGGGGCTGTTCTTCCTCCCCATTCAGCAGTCATTCCTTGGCCAGCCCACAAGAGCTGAGAGACTTCTTCAAGTGTAATAGGTTTGTCGGAGTACTTCCTAATGGACCTTCTTAAGTACAGAGCCTCTTCTACAGTCATTTTTCCTTTTAATTTTGGCTTTGGTAATTCTATAACTCCCTCAACTTCTTGAGTGATTTTTATTTGCTCTTTTCTGTGGTAGATCGACATAATTGCTGTGAAGATAAGTATTACAAGAGAAATCAATAAAATCCACTTTTTAGACGGTGAAACCATCGAGATAAGTGGTTCTTTGAATAATTAAATCATGGGTCACCTTTTTATACATCTTAAGAGGAGAGCTACATGGGCGGGTAACTTCGCCGAAAGGCGAATGCACTCCTCTAGCAAACTTAGCGTAAAGCTGGGATGTGTGAGGAGTGCTCGCCCCCTTTAGGATCTTTTGGGGCTCTCTGCTTACACTTACTTTTACCACAATATTTTATTAGATAAATGAGCTAAATAATGACCTCGGTTCTGCCATGAGCCTAGGCAAATTGCCTCCAGAACTTGAGGAGTTTCTACTCTCAAAGGGCAATACTCTCTTGATAAAAGGTCTCCCTGGGACAGGGAAGACCACTTTGGCACTTGAAATAATTAATCAACTATCTGATTCGGGAAATGCTGCTTATTTTTCGAGTAGGGTCTCTAAGCAAAAGCTATTCTCACAATTTCCATGGATAAAGGGGAAAGTTAAGCCGGAACAGGTAGTCCAAATCACTCCCACGAGAATAGAGGATGTGAGACTATCTTCTATTCAGTACTTGATTGGTCAAGTGAGCAAAGCTCTCAAGGAGATTAAGGAGGGTTTCGTTGTTCTTGATTCATGGGATGCTTTTGCAAACGAACTAGACAATCTGCAAAGATTGAAGACTGAAAAAGCATTAATCAGCATGGTCGATGCTGTTAGATCAAGACTTATTTTCATAAGCGAACAGTTCGACCACTCAAGCTTGGAATATGTTGTGGACGGCCTTGTAACCCTGAGACAGACCTGGGTCTTTGGTGAAAGGGCGAAGAGATTTGAGAGAGAAGAATATGTAGAAAGAAGGAGCGTTAGAGAAATAGAGTTTGAAAAACTTAGAGGAGTCGCCATAAAGAACAGGACTTACGTGTTCACACTTGCTGGGAGTAGATTTACGTACATACTTCCTTA
>QMVZ01000106.1 GCA_003661365.1 Thermoproteota archaeon
AACCTATAAAGGTAGGGACGACTTGAAGTGTCCTTCTCAACTATGCCTTCTTCCGCAAACTTGTTGAGATACTTCCTTATGGTCCCTTCAGATGCTTCTAGCTTCTCAGCAAGTTGCTTAACCGTATAGGCTTGACCGCTGGATAAAGCTACGAGAATTCCATACTGCTTCTTCGTCAACCCAAGCCTTTCAGCATCCTTTTGCCTTTTCAACTCCCTCTCTGCAAGCTTTTTCCCGTGATAGGCCGCCTTAGCGAAGTGGTATATTTTGCTCGATTCGGATCTAACAAGGAAACCTCTAGCAGCATGCCAAGCCAATATTAAAGCCCTTTGAAGCGGAGTTAGCTTTTTCCTAGGCATCTCCCTAAGCTCTCAAAGTCTTATTGAAATAAAAGGTTTTGGGAAAACTACTTACTCCTCCTCTCCCGGTGTAATCCCGAACAGGAAGGAAGTTAGTCCTTTCATTCCAAGAACCGCACCAAGAATTGAGAGTATAGCTGCCAGCACCCCAATATAAGAGCTTGGATAGCTGTAGTAATTCAGGTCGTAGGAATAAGTCAAGTTAGCCATTTCTTCCTTTGGGATCTCAAATCTTATCTCTTTTGGGATCGATCCCTCTATCTTTATTGTGCTAGGGACGTGAGAAGTCAGTTTTAAGATTTTTTGGTACTCTGTACCGTTTGAGTGTTCTAACTTGAAGGTTAGGTTGGAACTAGATGTGCTAACAAAGGTAATATTCCCCCAGAGACCTCCATATCTTATACCTATGTCCCTTAGTGAATCTAAGGAGATCTCTATGGATTCATAGACATTAGGCACCGACTCTTCACTCGATATATGGTGAGTTTTCGGAAGTACCGCTGAAAGAGAGAGGAAAAAGGCGGCGAAGAGAAATACAAGTCCTATAACTAAGGATCTGTTCTTCAGCACTCTTCTGACAGCGGATTCCTTCGAGTTATCTGACTTCATTGTCTGGAATAGCCTACTTCTTGGAAACAAGGTGACAAGCAACATAATGGTCTGGTTCCACCTCTATTAACTCTGGCTCCTCCTTATCGCAGGGCTCAAACCTATATGGACACCTTGGGTGGAATCTACAGCCAGGTGGAATGTTTACAGCGCTTGGAACTTCTCCAATGATTGGAATCTCTTTCATCACGTGTCTCTGAGATGGATCTGGTTCTGGAACGGCTATCAATAAGGCTTTCGTGTAGGGGTGAACTGGGTTTTCAATAAGCCTGTCCGATGTGGCCAATTCAACTATCTTGCCAAGGTACATCACAGCTATCCTATCACAGAAGAACCTAGCTGTTGAGAGATCGTGCGTGATATATAGATATGTGAGGCCGTGCCTTTCCTTAAGTTCTCTCATTAGCTCCAGGATTTCTGCTCTAATGGAGAGATCAAGCATCGAAACTGGCTCATCTGCTACCAGAAACTCTGGATTCAAGATTAAGGCCCTGGCTATAGCAACCCTCTGTCTCTGTCCTCCACTTAATTGGTGTGGAAAACGTCCGATGAACTCCTCTTGAGGGACTAGCCTCACTTCCTCAAGTGCCTTGTAAATGAGTTCCCTCCTCTCTGCCTTTGTCTCTCCTACTTTAGTGATTAAAAGGGGTTCCTCCAGGATGTCGTACACCCTGAACCTAGGATCGAGTGAGGAGTAAGGATCTTGGAATATTATCTGAACTCTCTTCCTGTACTCAATTTCCTCTTCTGTACTGAGTTCGGTGACATCCGTCCCATTGAAATAGATCCTTCCTCCTGAAGGACGTAGCAATTTCACTATTAGCTTTCCTGTAGTCGTTTTGCCGCAACCGGACTCTCCTACAAGCGCAAATACCTCTTTTGGTTTTATGGCAAAAGATACTCCATCAACAGCTTTGACATATCGTGGAGGCTTTCCAGTTATGAACTCCCCAAATGACCTTCTTATCATGAAGTACTTCCTAAGATTCTCTACTTTCATAACAGCCTCCTTAGAATCCATTAAAACTGCTTCTTTAGCTTCCACCATTCATCACCTCCTTGTATACAGGTGGCACGCCACGAAATGTCCTGGTCTCACCTCTACTAACTCTGGCTCCTCCTTATCGCAGGGCTCAAACCTATAGGGACACCTTGGATGGATTCTACAGCCAGGAGGAGGTGAAAGCAGATTCGGAGGTGCACCAGGAATGAATTCTAGGCGCTCCTGTTTCTTCCTAAGCCTGGGAATTGCATTCAGCAGGGCTTTCGTGTAAGGATGAACCGGGTCAGAGTACACGCTGTCCGAAGGCCCTAGCTCCACTATCTTCCCAGCATACATTATCGCCAATCTGTCTGCTAGTTCCGATATTACGCTAAGGTCATGGGAGATTATAATTATCGAAAGACCAAGCTTCCTCTTTAGCTCTTTGAGAAGGTTGATTATCTGAGCCTGAACTATAACGTCAAGGGCTGTTGTTGGCTCATCAGCTATCAGCACCTTTGGGCTCATTATGAGGGCTGTGGCTATGACAGCTCTCTGTTTCATCCCTCCACTCAGCTCATGGGGATATCTGTTGACTATGTTTGGATCCAGCCCCACAAGCTCCAGGTACTTCTTTGCCTCCTCAATGGCTTCCTTCTTACCCATTCCTTTGTGGTATATCAAGGGCTCTGCGACCTGATAGCCAACGGTGTATACAGGATTCAGGACGTTCATGGCCCCTTGAAATATCATGGCGATCTCTTGCCACCTTATCCTCTTGCGCAGCTCATCTTCTTTCATTCCAACGATTTCCTGTCCATCTATCTTTATGCTTCCTGCAACCACTCTGCCAGGCGGCGGGAGCATGTTCATGAGGGCAAAGCCAAGGGTGCTCTTACCACAGCCAGATTCTCCAGCAAGACCCAGGGACTCGCCCTTTTCTAGATCTATGGACACGTTATCTACTGCCTTAACGGCTCCTCTGGATATGAAGTAATAGGCTTTTAGGTCCTTAACTTCTAACAATGGCAACTAATTTCACCTCACAATGTCTTGAGCTTCGGGAACAATATCGTGTTGAGAGCCGCACCTATGAACGCGAATGAAAGCCCTAGAAGGGCCATAGCGAGACCTGGCGGAAGGACCCACCACCACATGCCCTTTATAGTTGCTGCAGTGCTTTGAGCGTCGTGAAGGATCTGACCCCAAGTCACCCTATTTATGTCCCCCAGCCCAAGGAACGAAAGACCTGCTTCGGTAAGGATAGCACTGGGCACACTTAAGGCCATGCTAGCAAAGGCATAAGGAAGTATCTGGGGCATTACGTGCTTTCTAACTATCCAGAAGCCTGAAGCTCCTACAGCCCTCGCTGCTTCTACATAATCCATCTCCTTGATCTGATAGGCCATGCTTCTAGCCATCCTTGAAGTACCCATCCAGCCAAACACCACAAGGAAGAATATGATCCACCAGATGCTTGGCTTGTATATTGCTGACAAAAGGATCAGGATAGGCAGGGTTGGTATGGAAGACATGATCTCATATATTCTCTGGAGTATTTCGTCCTTCCACCCACCGAGATAAGCACTCATAACCCCATAGAATATCCCAAAAAACACTGAGAGAACGGATGTTAGAATACCTATGAGAAGAGATACCCTTGTTCCCCAAATCAGACCAGCGAACAAGTCTCTTCTGTTCTCATCGGTTCCAAGCAATCCGTAAACCCTTCCTCCTATGATCAGCGTGAGGTCCTCAATCTTGTCCTCAGGGTTCTGGAAGTAGAACGTGACCCTGATGGTATAGGTTCCCTTTAATGGCTCGGCCTCGTTACCAAGAAGGATCCCAGGTTGGGCCTTTGAGAACAGGGGGAGGGCTGGATTTGTCAGTTCGAAGTGGACTTTTTCCAAGTTCTCAGGTGTCTCAAACTCTCTTCCAAATGCATAAGCTGTACTAAGGGCTCCTCTATCAGAGGTAATGACTATCCTAGTCTGATTACCAGCTTCGCTCAATTTCTTGCTTATAAGTTCGATTTCCCTTCCATCAGGCCGTAGGAGCACGAATGTCATTGTAGGAGGCTTAGTGGGATCCGCAACTTGTCTTCTAAATGTTAGAATTAGATCAGAGGGTGGTTCATCGTATTCATGGTCATAGTTGAAGGTTGCTACGTATTCCCTGATGTTGGCCCCTATCATCCTCTCTGAAACTTCATATTCGGCAATGATGAGATGAGGAGGCATCTTATGGGATGAGAAGTAGTTTATCCAGCTTGGCCTAGCGGACCTCGGATAGTTCTGCCAATAGGTTACGTCCCTCCACTTCCTAGACATCTCTGCTGGATAGAAGCGAGGTCCTACTATTGCTAGGCCTATGAAGAACAGTAGAATAGCTAGGCCAAGCATCCCAATTTTCTGTCTTTTGTACTCAAACCAGAAGTCCTTTAGGCTCTCAACAAAGTCAGACCATCTCATTGTGATCACTCTCCCATGGCTGCAGCGGCTCCAATCCTAACTCTCGGATCTAGATACATATACATAAGATCCATAACTATCAACGAAGCTAGGAACAAGATTATGCTTATCGTAGTGTTTCCTAAGAGGACAGGCACGTCGTTCTGTATCACGGCCGTCCAGTAAAGCCTTCCCATCCCGGGCCAATTGAAGACTACCTCTGAGATCATCGCTCCACCTATAGATCCTAAGAGACTTCCTATGGTCATCGTAACTATAGGTGGAGCGGAGGCCCGCAGCACATGGCCGTAAAGGACCTTGTTCTCAGGAACTCCCTTGGCTCTAGCAGCCATTACGAAATCCTCTTGAAGTTGACTGAGAACGACATTTCTGGTCGTGTATGCCCATCCTCCGAATACCACAAAAACGTAAGTGAACATCGGTAACGTCAAGTGGTAAAGAAGATCCAAAATCTTGCTTATAAGACCCTCTGGAGGAGGCACGCTCATCATGCCTCCTGATGGGAATATGTTTAGGTAGAAGGAGAACAGTATGATGAAGAGCATTCCCGTCCACCACATTGGTAAACTATAAGAGAGAAGTGCAAATATAGAAAGGGACTGATCAAGCATGCTTCCGGCTCTTTGAGCTGCTTTAAGCCCTAGATACAGTCCTATTAATATAACCACTATTTGCCCCGTTGTAAAGAGAAGGATTGTCCTTGGAAGGGCTTCAAGTATTATGTCCTTGACTTCGCTGCTTCCAGACCTAGATTTTAGGGAATGAGACTTTCCAAACTTAAGCCTAAGCTGTTCTCCAACTCTTATTAAGATTCTCTCGAAAAGCGGTTTATCAAGACCATAAAGTTCGAATTTGAGCTTCTTTTGAGTCTCAATCCATTGCTCCCTTGCGGTGGCGTTTGCGGCAAAGGCCTTTTGAAGCTGAGGATTTGCATTAAGCTGAGCCATAATCTCCTCATATATCTGTGCCTTAAGCTCTTTCTCAGCAGCCGTGCTAAATACTAGTGAAACAATGAATAGGGCTATAAGAAGAACAGCAAATGCATTGATCAACCTAATAATCACGTATTTTCCAATTCCCATTGCAATATTTCACCTACTCCGTTTATTACTCCGCTTCAAAGAAGGCTGAAGAAAACTCAATTAAAACATTTTCTATGAGATGCTAAAAACTAAAAGAAAAAGGGGAGAATGGGAGGGACTTACTTCCTCCGCATTACGAAGAGAACGACTACTGCTATTATTATGATGATGAC
>QMVZ01000107.1 GCA_003661365.1 Thermoproteota archaeon
ACTCACTGGGCTAGCGGCCTACATAGTTGAGGCTTTAACATCGTTTTTAATCTTGCGTGCATTTCCTGAGTCCACCTGGGCTCTAATAGGTTTTTTAACAGGTGGAATCCTCGGAGGATTGACTGTGAGCCTCATTTCTAAAGAAAAACCGTTTTAGGAAAGAACAATGGTAACAGATGAAACTTATAGAACAGCGCAAATTCAGCGTCGGTAGACCATAAGAACCCAGATGACTAGGTTTATCTTTCCACTTCGAATGTTATCTTTACTCTTGCCCTGTAAACATCTATCTTTCCATCTTTTACAGTGGCAGACATGCTTAGAACCTTGATTCTTCTAATGTTTCTAATCGTCTTCCGGGCCTGTTCTAAAGCTTCGACAATGGCTTTCTCAAAACCTTCCTTAGATTCACCCACCAATTCTATGTTTTTCAGGACTGTCATAATACATCATATAATTATATATTGAACTAAAAAGTTCTCTTGGTAGGTCACGAATCTTAGGATAGCGTTTTCAAAACACCTTCATCAGGTTCTTTTAGCTAAACACAAATCCATTTGGATCAAAGCAAGTACTTTAAGCCAGAACCCGTATTCATCAGAAGAATCCTGTCGTCCATGGAGAGGATGCCATCATTAACGAGTTTCTTTAGTCCTGCATACGTAGCGGCCCCTTCTGGACAAGCATATATGCCTTCATACCTTGCGAGATCCTTGATAGCATTAAAAATCTCCTCATCTGTTACGCTAATAGCAAATCCATTGCTATCCCTCAGAACCTTTAGTATCAACTTGCCTGCGAATGGCTTGGGAACCTTTAGGCCGGCAGCGATTGTCTTCGGATTTTTCCACTCTTCGACTGATTCTTTGTCCTCTTTAAAGGCCTTGACGACTGGAGCACAGCCAGAAGCCTGCACTGATATCATCTTTGGCATCTCACCGCTTATCCAACCAAGTTCCTTAAGCTCTTGGAAGGCCTTCCATATACCGATTAGACCAGTACCGCCACCCGTTGGGTATATCACTACGTCAGGCAGTTCCCAGTTAAAGTACTCAGCTATCTCCAGCCCCATCGTCTTCTTTCCCTCAAGCCTGTAGGGTTCCTTGAGCGTAGACATGTCAAACCAGCCTTGCTCCTTCGCCTTCGCCTTAGCTACCTTTCCAGCATCAGCTATCGTACCCTTTACAAGATGGACATCAGCGCCAGATACAATGCATTCCCTCTTTGTAACATCAGGAGAGTCCTCTGGCATGAAAACATGGGCTCTTATCCCTGCCTTGGCGCAATAAAAGGATAGAGCGGCCGCAGCGTTCCCAGCAGACGGCAAAACTATGTCTTTTATGCCGAGGATTCTTGCCTTTGAGACGGCCACGGCCATTCCTCTTGCCTTGAACGTGCCTGTTGGGTTCAGTGACTCATCTTTTATCCAAAGGCTCCTGAAACCCAAGTTGCTTGCCTTCAAGATTGGAGTAAACCCCTCTCCAAGGGTAATAATATCTCTCCTATATTTTATCGGAAGGAACTCAAAGTACCTCCATAGAGTTCCTTCTCTCCCCAAGAGATCTTCTTTTTTCAGCTTATCCTTCATCTCTACCAGATTGTACTTCACTAGAAGAGTGCTACCACAATTCTTACACACTGTCTGTATCTCTTTGTGGGAGTGTGGAGCTCTACAGTTACTGCACTCAAGCCTCTCAACGAACATGATTCATCCCTTCTATTTCATCTCATTACCTTTGAGAAAACCCTCAAATGATTTCCCCCAAGGATTTTCTTGATCTCTTCTTCGCTGTATCCCCTAGAAACGAGTTCTATAGTTATATTAGGCATCTTACTCGCATCCTCCAATCCAATTGGGGTTGAAGAGATGCCATCAAAGTCAGAGCCAAGGCCAACGTAATCAATACCAACAAGATCGATGATGTGCTCCATGTGGTCGACAACATCGCTGACAGTGGCTTGGCCCTCCTTTCTCAAGAACTTCGGGAAGAAGTTCATGCCTATAACTCCTCCCTTATCTGCTATAGCAGCTATCTGTCTGTCATCCAGGTTTCTGGGATGGTCGCAAAGAGTTCTGCAGTTTGAGTGAGAAGCTATTATGGGGGAATCAGTTACCTCGACCAGGTCCCAGAAGCAGGATTCGCTTAGGTGAGAGACATCTATCACTATACCAAGCCTTTCCATCTCTTCAACAACCTTTAAGCCTAGGTTTGTCAGGCCGCTTTTGGTTCTTTCTTCCTTAACACCATCGGCTAGGAGGTTCCTGTGGTTCCATGTTAGGCTCATCATCCTGACACCAAGCTTGTGTAGGATCCTCAACATCGAAACGTCTGCCTCTATGGCCTCTCCCCCTTCTAAGGAGAGTATAGCCGCTATTTTTCCGGATTCAATCGTTTTCAGAATGTCGTCATAAGACCTTATATGCGAAATCTCATCCTTATTTTTCTGGCATTCTCTGTAGAAAATGTCTATCAAGTTTAGTGCCCTGTGAAGAGGTTTTGGGGGATTAGGAATCTTAGAGACGAAGATAGCAAACACTTGGCAGTCAACTCCTCCCTCCTTCAACCTAGGTATGTCGATGTGTCCCTTGTCTGACCTCTTTCCTAGGCCCTCTTCCATTCTTGATGGTGTAACAGAGGGAAAAATGTCCGGAAATAGGGCTTGAAGTGTATCGCAGTGGGTGTCCACTACGTAACACCTCTTGTGCAAGTTTACGGCTTCCTCTACTTCATCTTTAGACAATTCCTTTGACACTGACCTGCTGATCAAGCTACCACCGTTACACGTCTCAACCTTTTGCTCTTTAGTGTTACTACGAAAATGCTACCTTGTAATTTTCATTGTAAAAGGACTTCAATTGCTGTAAGAGATATTTGGCTTAGTTCCCGCGTTTTAAATCAGATTTTTGCGGAAATAGCTGATTCTGAGAATTCATAGAGCTAGACAAATAAGATTAATTTTTCTTGGTCTTGTTCTGCATGGATGTCCTTGGATCCTTCATTTGCAGTTGAGGAAGCCAAGTCCGCTGGAGCGGAGTATGTGGATGTAAGGTTGGTTAAGATAACAGATGAGATGATCATAGTCAGAAACGGCAAGCTGAGGACAGTGCAGTCTATTGAAAGCTATGGAATAGGGGTAAGAGTTCTTTTAAACGGATCTTGGGGCTTTGCCTCCACTTCAAGGGTTGACGAGGAAAACGTGAGGAGGATCTCAAGAGAGGCTGTGAAGATAGCAAGAGCTAGTTCCTTAGTCAAGAAAAAAGGAGTTAGGCTAGCACCCGTCGATCCAGTTGAAGACAGCTATTCAACGCCGATTAAAGAAGATCCCTTCTCAGTCCCCTTGGAGGAGAAGATATCGCTTCTAATGGAGTGCGACAAGGTGATGAGATCCAAAGGAGAGGAGATAAGGGTAACTGAAGCCTCGATGAGGGCCCATAAGGAGGAGAAGATCTTTGCAAGCAGCGAGGGCTCTTTGATAAATCAAGAAATCGTTTGGTGCGGAGCTGGAATTTCCACTACTGCTGTTGGATATGGAGAAGTTCAGAGAAGATCTCTTCCAGCCTCCTTCAGGGGTGATTTTGCCACTGCGGGGTATGAGTACGTCAGAAGTCTCAACTTACTGGATCTTGCTCCTAAGTGCGCTGAGGAAGCAATATCCTTGCTAACCGCTCGTTCATGCCCCTCTGGCTCGATGGATATCATCATAGGAGGAAGCCAGCTGGCATTACAGATTCATGAATCTTGTGGTCATCCGACAGAGCTAGATAGAGTCATGGGTTCAGAAGCAAGCTATGCAGGAACAAGCTTCTTAACCACAGAAAAGTTGGGAAAATTCAAGTATGGAAGCAAATTCGTTAATCTGGTGGCGGATGCAACCGTGGAGAAAGGGCTTGGTACCTTTGGCTACGATGACGAGGGAGTTCCAGCTCAAAAGGTGTATTTGGTCAAGGAGGGAATCTTTACAGGCTACCTGACAGATAGGCAGTATGCGGCCGAGCTTGGATTAGAGAGGAGTACTGGAGCAGCGAGGGCATCGGGGTGGAATAGGATACCAATAGTAAGGATGACGAACATTAATTTGGAGCCAGGAGACTGGGATTTCGAGGAGCTAATATCCGACACGAGGGACGGTCTTTTCATAGAGACGAACAGGAGCTGGAGCATCGATGACAGAAGGCTCAACTTCCAGTTTGGTACTGAGATAGCCTACAGGATTGTCGATGGGGAGATGAAGGAGCTGATAAAGAACGCAACTTATACCGGAATTACATACGAGTTCTGGCGTTCCTGCGATGCTATATGCAACGAGAAATACTGGAAGATGTGGGGAACTCCAAACTGCGGAAAGGGAGAGCCTCCACAAACGATGTTTGTGGGACACGGTTGCTCTCCAGCCAGGTTTAGAAATGTTAGAGTTGGGGTAGGGAGGTTATGAGAATGAACCTCATAGAGATAGCTAGGTTTGCTGTTGATCAGTGTTTGAAGGCTGGAGCTACGCAAGCCGAGGCAGGAGTATACAAAAACGTCTCTTATCTAACTAGGTTCGCTAACTCTGAGATCCACCAAAACGTGGGAGAAGAAGACTCGGTGTTGAGGATAAGGTTCATCTTAGGTAAGAGGATATCAGTCGTCACTTCAAACAGGCTTGAAGAAAGGACCATAAAGGAACTTGTTGAAAGAGCAAAGAGAATAGCAGAACTTCAGGCAGAAGATCCGGATTTTGTTAGCCTTCCAGAACCCGAGCCTATAGAACCGATCCCTGGAATGTTCGTAAAGAGAACAGCTGAATGCGATCCAATTGAGAGGGCCGAGATAGCAAAATCACTGATAGAGAGGGCTCATCAATTCAGTAATGTTGAAGCTGTTGCCGGAAATTGTTCAACAAGCGTTATAGAAGCTGCAGTCGTTAACTCGCTTGGTATTGAGGCCGAAGCCTCAGCAACTGTCGCAGGACTCAGGTCCAACGTTATAGCCTCAGACGGGACATCTAAGGGTTATGGCTTCGCTGAAACCGTTTCGAAAGATGTAGGTGACCTTAATCCAGAGAAAGTGGGAGAAGAAGCCGCTAGAAGGGCTGTTGATACTCTTCATCCCATGAGGATAGAGCCAGGGGAGTATGAGGTTGTCTTCCTACCGTATGCCGTTGCAACCGCTATGTTCTACCTAGCTTACTATGGCTTTACAGCACAATCTTATCAGGACGGGGTCAGCTTCGTTTGCGACTACTTGGGCAAAAAAGCCTTTGCAGAATCAGTTAACATATGGGATGACGGGAGGGATCCAAAGGGATTGGCCTTCCCGTTCGATTTCGAGGGAGTTCCAAAGAGAAAGGTAATCTTAGCAAAGGATGGAGTTCCAACAGGTCTTCTGTATGACTCATACTATGCCCATAAGGAGGGTAAGAAATCAACTGGGCATGCAGGCCCGTACTTAGGGGCCTTTCCATCTCACATGTTCATGGGAACCGGAGACGCAACTGTTGAGGAGATGATTCAGGAAACGAAGAAGGGCCTCCTTATCACAAGATGGCACTATGTCAG
>QMVZ01000108.1 GCA_003661365.1 Thermoproteota archaeon
ATTACCAATGCTCCCATCGAAACCTTCAACTAGAGAGCTACAGAGAGCTGATTCATGAATTTTTGGAAGGGAAATTGAATAGCTTTGAAAGAACTGGGAGAACTCAGCATCAAAAGGTAATAAGTAAGCTGGAGCATTCCAGTAACTTATTACTGACTCTCGGAGCTTGACAAGTTGAAGGTCTCGTTTACATTTGTTTACTATGACAAAGGGGATTGAAGGGGGATTTATGTCCAAAGAAAGAAGGTGTCTTTTAGTTTGAAGGATAGAGATCTTGTTCGGGATCAATATCGGGATCAGAAAATTGACCCATTTTGAGATTGCCTTAAGCAAAACTCTCACAGAGTAGTCAGAAGAGGGAAGATCTACTAGGAGAAGCCCAACGCCAATTTCCTGGAGATATTGTTCCAAAGACTTGAGCCTCATTAGGGGAAAATCAATTGGCTCGAACATCAGCATTGAGGCGTCATCATTGCCAGCAGGGATCACCTTGAGTTTGATGAGATCGGAAAGCCTGCGTCTAATGCTTGAGTTCTCAAGCGATATCAACGGGTCATATACGACCTCTTCTGGTAACTTGTTGCCGAGCAAGACATCATGAAGACCGTTGAAACCCTCATTTCCAAGGAGTAAATTTGTTAAGTCTGCTTTTTGTAAATCAGCATCCATAACAGCTGCTATCTTACCCTCTTCCTCCATTAGGTATGCCATTATGAAGGATAGAACTGTGCTAACAGAGGTTTTGCCAACTCCCTCTGTGCCGAAAAAACCTACCTTTAGCATTAACCCATCAATAGGTGAACCCCTGTCTCAAATACCCTATTTAAGGGGATCTTGCAAGCGCAGTTTTCGTACAAAAAGCCTTGAAGGGTTTAAAGTAAGGCTCCCTTTGAGAAAGTGCCTTGAATAACAAGTTGACAACTCCACTCCGATTTCCTGACCTCAGCTCCTTCAGGAACTTAACAGGAGGTGCGCTAGAGAGGAGACATGTCTTAAAAGCGCCAAAATGGGTGACTCTAATTTTAGTGCAGTGATAGCAGAAATCAGGATTACCCATAGACCTTACAAGTTCAACTTTAACATCTGCTAGGTCATATACTGGCCTGTCGTGCATATCTTGACGTATTTCAATTGAAATTGCCTTTTCCTTGATTCTTTCCTCTAGCTCATGGAAATCTATGCTGTATTTCCTAAGAAGAGGAGAGTTTGGATCTCTATCTTGTAGTTCAATTAGCTGGACGTCAGCACCTATGCTAGCCGCAAACTCGATTAAAGAATCGAGTTCTCCTTCATTTAACCCCCTTAACATGACACGGTTAATTTTCACACGTTTTATACCGCATGATAGGGATTTTTCTATCCCCCTTAACACCTTCTCGAGGCTATCTACACCGGTAATTCTTTGATAAACCTCCTTTTTCAAGGATGGGAGGTTTACGTTGACCCTGTCGAGACCAGCTTCAATTAGGCCTTGAATTCTTTCTTCCAGAAGGGTTCCGTTTGTAGTAAGTCCTATGTCCTTTATGCCCTCAACCCTCCTGATCTGAGCTACTATCTCGCTCAGATCTTCCCTAAGGAGGGGCTCCCCCCCAGTCAGCTTTATTGTTCTGACGCCAAAGTCAGCAAGGATGGCAACGAGGCTGCCTATGTCTTCAGGAGTCATCATTTCATTTTCTTCGTTATGATAGCCCTCAGCATGGCAAAAGAAGCATCTTAGATTGCATTCATGGTTAACTGAGATCCTCAAGTTGAGCAGAGGCCTGTCATAGGGGTCTCTTAGTATCATGACGAATTGCCAATTATGTCATATCGAATTTAATAATAACTCTTACCTTTTACGAAGGATGGAAAGCCCAGTCCATGAACATAGAGCAAAATCCCCTCATAGATTGAGGTATGCCGTTTATACGGTTAGCTCCTCTAGATATAAAGCGATAAAAGAAGGAAGAGACTTCACTGATCCTACTGGAGACTTAGCAGAGAATTTGATAGAATCGGCTGGAAACTCAGTTGTCATAAGGAAAGTACTTCCTGACGAGGAATCATCAATAAAACGCGAGCTAAAGAGTGCTCTAAAAGAAGCAGACGTCATAATTCTGTGTGGTGGAACTGGATTACATCCAGAAGACGTAACTGTCGAGGCCGCAAGCGGAATATTTGAGAAAGAAATACGGGGCTTTGGCGAGCTATTTAGGCATCTTAGCTTTCAAAGCATCGGATCTGCTGCTATGTTAAGCAGAGCAACAGCGGGAATTTGTAGGGGAAAGGCGATTTTCTGTCTTCCAGGATCAACGAAGGGAG
Organism: Thermoproteota archaeon; assembly: GCA_003661365.1. Lineage (GTDB taxonomy): Archaea > Korarchaeota > Korarchaeia > Korarchaeales > Korarchaeaceae > QMVU01. The sequence continues at coordinate 2,302 of QMVZ01000108.1, forward strand.
TAGAGCTAGCCCTCAAGAAACTTATCCTGCCAGAGGCTGGGCACATAATTTGGGTTGCTAGAGGGTATAAGAACGGTTCTTGAATTCTAACCTAGAAAAGAACCAATATCATCGCCAACAACATATCCAGGCATGTTAGAGAGCTTATTTTTGAAGTCATCAGATTTGAGAACCTGAAGAAACAGCTTAACAGAGCGTTTATCCAATCTGTCCATCCTTACAAGGAAATCGTACCTCTCAGTAGTTAGAGGAATGAAATCCAACCCTTTAATCCTTGCTACATACTCTATTCCAAGGCCTACGTCTGCTTCTCCTCTTGCCACGGCCTCAGCAACACCAGAGTGAGTTTTCCTCTCGAATCCATATCCGTTTATACGCTCTTTTAGCGTCTCAACTGAAATACCCTTCTCTGCAGCCAACCTATTGATGAAGTAATCCATAAGTATCCTTGTTCCAGAGCCCCTATTCCTGTTCACAAGCCTTACGTCGTTCCTCAACAAGTCCTCTATCCCGCTAATTCCTTTGGGATTTCCTTTTGCAACAATCAATCCTTGAACGCGTTCGTACCCTCTAACGAGCTTTGCTAGACCCTTTAAAGAGTAATCCTCCAAGAATCCAACGTTGTACTCACCTGTCCTAGGATTCAGCGCATGAACGCCTGAGATATCTGCCTCTCCAGCCCTAATAGCTTCAAAACCTCCCAGAGATCCAACGTTCACGCGGACTATCCTTAGATTTTCCTTTTTCTTGAGCATTGAGAGGAGAAGTTCAGCTCCTGGACAGTGACTTCCTATGAATCCAAGATCTGCAGGTCTAACCCCTTCCTGAAAAGGAATGACGAGGACCTCTTCTCCTCTTTCTACGTATTCCACATTCTCTGATATTTCTACGTATCCGTCTGCCCTGCTGAGAGTCGATATAGCCTCAGATCCTGTAGGTATTGGAAAAGCTAATGTTTCTCCCTTCGCATCTGACAGCAAGGCAACAGGCAGGAAGTTCCTCCGCCCAAGAGTGGAACGCACCCTCCTTCCCATCTTTGCCCTTATCGGAACTTGCTCCAAGGTCTTAATTCCAGCCATTTTCCTCACTAAAGGAGATACAAACTTTCTATAGGTAATGAGCGCGCTTGTTGGATACCCTGGCAACCCAATTACGAACTTATTTTCGATAACACCAAGAACAAAAGGCTTTCCTGGCTTCATAGCTACGCCATGAACGAGTACTCCAGGTTTTCCTGCTTTCTCTATCGCTTTATACACTACATCACCAGCTCCAGCGCTTGTACTTCCAGATACGAGAACTAGATCAGCCCACTTGAGAGCCCCCTTTATTTCACCTAAGATAGACTCTAGGTCGTCTGGCAATATCCCTAGAACCTTTGGCTCTCCTCCATCCTGCAAAACAGATGTTGAAATAGTGTATGAGTTTATGTCATAGATCTTACCGTAATCCAATGGACTTCCAGGAGCAATGAGCTCATCTCCTGTGCTAAGAATGGCCACAACAGGTTTCTTTACCACTTTTACCTTCGTTCTTCCTATGGCTGCTAGCAATCCTATCTCCCTGGGCCCTAGAATGGTGCCGGAGTGCAATAGGGTTTCTCCTGCAGCCACATCAGTACCCGTGCCCTGAATATTGGCTCCTGGTGCAACAGATTTGAAAATAAGGAGAAGATCTTCCCTAACTTCTGTTCTCTCCACAAGGACAACCGCATTTGCTCCTGGAGGAATAACGGCTCCTGTAGCTATCTCAACCGCTTCTCCCTCAGATACCACACCTTTAAAGGGCTTTCCAGCCTCTGCAATGCCTATAATCCTCAAAGTTACGGGGTTCTCCTCGTCCGCGCCGAAGGTATCCTCTGCTCTCAGAGCATATCCATCGTACATGGCCCTATCGAATGAGGGGACGTCCACTTCTGAAGGAATGTCCTCCGCTAGCACCCTACCAACGGCATCCTTGATAGGTACATCTTCTGATTTTGGGACATAGGAGTAGTGCCTTTCTATTAAGCGAGAAACCTCTTCAACGGAAACCAACCTTCTAAACTCTTTTCTCTCTCCCATATAGATCCCTCAGTGCGTGCTCAATTCCGAAACATTCGTAGATATGTAGCGCTTGAATGGGAGAACCTCTACGATCTCTCCCTCCTTATACCCCTCTACATCCTCAGGTACGATGAGAAATGCGTCCGCTTTTACCAATGAACTTACGATTCCAGCACCAGAGACCCTAACAGGGATTGCCAACCACTCATTTCCACTTCTCTTAAGCTTGACTCTAGCGAAATGCAAAATTCCTGGTCTTGAAGGTACCTTGCCCACAAGCCTAGCCCTAAGTGGGTTTATCATCCTCTCACCCTTGATCCCGAGAAATCTCTCAATTAAGGGGACAAGAAATAGCAATGCAGCTACGGCAGCAGATACAGGATAGCCCGGAAGACCTATAAATGGCCTTCCATCTGAAAGAACTGCAAGCAGGGTAGGTTTCCCAGGCATAACCCCTACTCCATGAACGATTATCTTTGCTCCAAGTTTTTCAAGAGCATCTGGAACGAAATCGGATGTTCCAACGCTGGTTCCTCCGCTCGTTAGGATGACATCTGCCTCCTTGCACTCGCTTATTCTCCTTGCGAGCTCATCTGCATCATCGTCTACAATTCCCTTGTAAGAAAAGAGACCCCCGTGTTCCTCTACAATTCCTTTAACGAGCCATCTGTTGGAATTCACAATCTTTCCTGGGGCCTCCTTATCTCCTACCTCAATTAGCTCGTGTCCCGTGCTTATCATGCTAATAACAGGCTTCTTACGAACCAAAACCTCTTTTTTGTTGATAGAAGCTAGCAAACCTAGTTCAAAGGCCCCTATTATGGTTCCCTTTGCGAGCAGGACTTCACCTGCCCTGATGTCCTCACCCCTCCTTGAAACGTTCCGGAACGGCGGAACTTGTTCATAGATTCTGACCATTCCACCACTTTCCTCAGAATTCTCCACCTCCACAACCGCATCGGCCCCTTTTGGCAAGACTGCCCCAGTGTGGATCCTTACAGCCTCTCCAGCCCTGACTTCCAAGCTAATCTCCCTGCCAGCTTGAATTTCTCCAATGACTCTGAGTGCAATTGGAGAATGTTGGGATGCTCCGTATGTATCCTCAGCCCTGACGGCGTATCCGTCCATAGCTGCCCTGTCAAACGGCGGAACATCTTC
>QMVZ01000109.1 GCA_003661365.1 Thermoproteota archaeon
CCTTACGGGTTTATCCTCCGTTCCAGTGCTTTCCAGATAGTCCTCTGCCTCATAGGATCCTTCTCTTATCTCTGATATCTTTTTCCTGATTCTCCTCTCAGAGTAATCAAGTATGTCGTCGATGGCCTCGTTAACCACACCTATTCCGAACTTCTGTGCGATCTCTCTTAATCTCCTTATTCCCAACAGATTTGCAGCTACTTGCGCTTTAAGATCTCCCATCCTTATCTTCTGAGTCCTCACATTTGACAATATCAGCTTTAGGACGTCCTTGACTACGTCTCCTTTCCTTACAAGCCTTACTGGAGGGATTATCAGCCCTTCCTGATATATCTCGCTAGCATCTCCTGGAAGGCTACCAGGAGCCTTTCCCCCTACATCAGAGTGATGGGCTTTGTTTACAACATAGCCAAGCAGCTCCTTCTCCTCATAAGCTGGTGCTACGAGTGTTATGTCTGGGAGGTGCGTTCCGCTCAAGTAAGGATCATTGAAGACCACCATGTCTCCCTCCTCAAGAGTGAAATCGATCTCCTTAAGGCAGTTCTTCAAGGCGATTGACATCGAACCCAGATGAACAGGTATGTGTTCAGCCTGAGCAATCAACCTCCCTTTGCTGTCAAATATCGCACAAGAATGGTCCATTCTCTCCTTTATGTTGTGAGAGTAAGCTGTCTTCCTCAGAACTATTCCCATTTCCTCGGCAGCATAAACGAGCCCTCCTCTTATGACCTCAACAGTTACAGGATCCATTTAACGCACCACCCTCAAGGAACCAAACTCATCAACCTTTGCACTCCATCCGGGAGGAATCACTGTCGTCGTATCGTATTGCTCGATTATAGCCGGACCTTCGATCACGTTTCCTGGTTTAAGCCTTTCTCTAACGTAGATTGGAGTCTTGTGGAACTCTTCTTCTCTGCCAAAATACACCTCTCTAAAGCCCAATATTGAATTTTCATCTGGAACAGCGCCTTGAAGTGGTTGTTTCGGGATGTTTGGCCTTATGATCCTTCCAATTGCTTTTATCCTTGCATTTACAAACTCAACCTCTTCATCGCGCATACAATATCCATACATCCTTCTGTGTTTCTCATGGAAGGACTCTATTACCTTGTTCAGAGAGTTTTCGTTTAGTTCAGAAGGAACTGAAACTTGTAACTCGTAAGACTGCCCTAAATACCTCACATCGAGCTCTCTGAAGAGGAATATTTTTTCTTCTTTGATTCCTTGTTCCAAAAGAACCTCTATTGCCTCTTTTTCTAGACTTTCAAAGAGATCTTCAAGCCTTTCATGATCAATTGAAGTCGTCATCAAGGGTTTGGAAACTTCATGCGTTACATCTGCAGACATCAAGCCCCATGCGGAGAAGAGTCCTGGATCTAGGGGTATAATTATGAGATTTATGGACAACTCTTCAGCAAGCCAACAAGCGTGCATTGGTCCAGCTCCTCCAAAAGCCATGAGAGCAAACTCTCTTGGATCGAGTCCTCTCTCAACTGACATTATGCGCAGAATCCTGCTCATCTCAGAGTTCACAATTTCAATTACCCCGTTTGCTGCCTCCACTAGATCCAATCCTAAAGAATCACATATTTTCTCCCTTATTGCCTCTTCAGCCAGCTCTTTATGGATTTTCAATGCCCCTCCAAGAAGATATTTTGGATTTAACCTTCCTAGAATCAAGTTTGCATCTGTTACAGTGGGATCGCTGCCTCCCTTTCCATAACAAGCAGGTCCAGGATCCGATCCAGCGCTTATGGGACCAACTCTCAAAAAGCCTCCTTCGTCCACCCAAGCAATGGTTCCCCCTCCAGCACTGCACTCTGCGAGATCTATGAATGGAAACCTAACCGGGTAACCACTTCCCTTGACCAACCTTCCCTTGTGGGTTCTGCCCCCCACTTCGTATTCCCTAGTCACCTCTGGGGTTCTGTTCACTATGGTCCCAGCTTTAGCTGTAGTTCCTCCCATATCAAAACTTAGGACGTTTTCTAAACCAATAAGCTCTGCATAGAACGTTGCTGCAATTACTCCTGCGGCGGGACCAGACTCTATTATCGCTGCAGGCATCCTCACAGCTCTTTGGCTAGAGATAAGACCACCGCTTGATTTCATCATCAAGAGAGGACAATTCAAACCCATTTCCTCAAGTCCTTGTCTGAGGCGTCCTAAGTATGAGGAGACGATGGGCATAAGAACTGCGTTTACAACTGCTGTGCTGAACCTCTCGTATTCCCTGTACTCTGGACAGATCTCGCTTGAAGCCACTGTAAATACTTTACACTCCTTTTCTACGAGGTTTTTTGCTTTCATCTCATGCGTTGGATTCGCATAAGAGTTGAGGAAGCAAATAGCTACAGCCTTAATTCCTTCCTCTTTTATCTTAGATATAGCCCTTTTGACATCTTCCTGATTTAAAGGCAATATTTCGCTGCCATCGGGCCCAGTTCTTTCCTCAATTTCAAACCTGTACTTGCGTTGAATGAGTTCTCTTGGTTTTTGAAAGAAGATGTTGTAAAGTTCTGGTCTCTGCTGTCTACCTATCACAATGATGTCTCTAAAGCCCTTCGTAGTCAATATCGCACATTTTGGAAGTTCAAGTCCTATTTGACCCAAAATTGCATTTGTGGCTATCGTGCTTGCGTGTACAATGAATTCAATCTCTTTACTCCTTATTCTCTTCAGAACATTTGAAACTGCACTCAACATCGCGATTTCTGGTTCTTTAGGCGTCGATGGGACCTTTTCCCTTACTATCTCTCCCGTCTCTACATCTAAAGCTATGATATCGGTAAACGTGCCTCCTATGTCTACACATATGATGCCTTTGCCCATCTCCTTACCTCTCTTTGTGAACTGACTTCTGGCAGATGCATAAAGATGGCAGACTTAAAATCCTTCGTTCGCAAGACTTGTTCAAAGGTTATTTAGGCCACAATGCTATCAGTTCGTGATATTAAACTAGGGATGAGAGGTGAAAGTTAGCATCGAAGTTAGGAAATTCGGCTCTATCGATGATGAAGAACTAGAGTACATTATCAACCTAATTCAGAGCTCTTATGAAAAGATAGGAAGGAAGAAGAGGCTTGAACTCGACCTTTACTTGTTTCCTAACTCCTGTTCAGCCATGAATTTCATGAGCAAAGAGAGGGCTGCCTTTGGGATAGCGTCTGCAGAATTTGGCGATCGTTTCATCGCTACTCATGACGCGTGGAGAGGCAAACCTAGGATCATCATAAGGATGGATGCCTTAAGAGGAGTTCAGCCTTTGGTCAGGGATGGTTGCATTAGACACGAAGTTGGCCATTCAGTGCTCCATGGCTCTCCAGATTACTACAAATTTCACATTCCTTCTTCTCTCCTTTCTCTAGGGATTGAGTTTGGTCTAAGCAGCGAGTACTTGTACAACGTCCTGTACTTAACATCCATAGCAGTCAAGGACTACGAAGTAACGAGGTTGCTGGTAAGCAAGGGGTTCTTGGGGGATCAAGCAGCGTATGTTTCATATCTTTTGGAGCCAACAAGAGAGGATTTGAAGACTTATGAGTTGGCAAGAGCGTCTAAAGAAGGAATAGCCTTGTATGCGCTTTCCTACTTGAAGCTTATTGGTTGTGCGGCTCCTCTGCTAAAGGAAAATAAGTACAAAAAGGAGATTTGGAATAAACTGCAGATAGGGGTTGCTCATATACCTAAGGATCTTAGAGAAAGGTTGTTTGAGATTGGTCTTGGAGGAATGTATCTTTTAGGTGAAAATACCTTTTCAAACGTTAATTTCATAATTGATCTGTTGGTAAAGGCGTTGTTAAGGTATGTTTTGAGGGAATATAAACCGCCTTTTTCTGCCCCCTCTACTCAAGCTTTTTATTGAGAATTAAGCCTAGCTTCAAGCTTTTTCTTCAGTTCTTCGTAAGTTTCCCTACTTATCCTCCTTCTTTCATAAGACTCCTCTAGCTTTTTGAGCAGTTTTTGAACCTTAGGTTCTTCTAGCGGTCTGTGAGGAGAAAGCTCTAAAGCAATTATAATGCTCTTTCTGACCCTAGCAGCCAGCCAAATCATCAAAGGAATTACCACCAAGAACAAAAGGACTGGTTCTATCGTTATGCATAAGTCATACAATCCATGATACACCGTTGCCAGCAAAACTCCTCTGGCAAGCAGCTTGCCCTCCTCGCTTGTATTAAACTTGGCTAGCCCTGAGTAATAGCCCATAGTGGCACCAAAGAGGGCATGACCGGGTACTGACAAAACTGCTCGTAATAAAGCTACGATTATGCCACCCATTGCTACATAAGCCACATTTTCAATTGTTGCAAACCCTAAAGCGACTGCTACTGAGTAAACTATTCCATCCATCGGTTCGTCGAACTCCGTTTTCCTGTAGGCTCCTAGATAAAACGCTGAGAACTTGAGAAATTCTTCGACAAGGGCTACTCCGATGAAGTAATCGAGAATTAACCTGAAGACGTTTTCGCCATCAGATACCAAGAAAAACTCAATAGTGGCTGCAGGAATTGCAATTAGAATTCCTAAAACGAAGGTTTTCAGTATGAGGCTCCTTGGCTCCGGTTCATACTTGTCTCTCGTGTAGAAATAGAACATAAGAAATAACCCGGGCGCAAGAGCTAATACCACCAAGAAAAAGCCAAAAAATGAAGCTAATGCGGATAACGCAATAAATAAGGACACTATAATCAAGAAGGCGACTAAATTGGAGGGACTTGATGTTTTAACGGGTTCTTCATTCATTTAGTTACACGATTAAGACTCACAGATTTCCTTTAAATGATTTTCTTTGAAATCCTTAACTTAGAGCACAATGGATTAAACTATGAAAGCCAAATGCTGTTATGAAACCGGTATAAAGAGATCTTTCAGTGCATCTGGCAGGTGATTGATCCAATTGCCCCAATTGTGACCCTCTGGCACTATCATAATTGTGACGTCATGTCCCGCTTTCTCCAAAATTTCTGCCATCTTTTTGTTCTCCTCATATAGGTCTATCCAATGAATTTGATCGTATTTCCCCCATTGCATGTAAATTCTTAGTTTCATGAGCCCAGGTTTTGCTGCAACGCTGAATATGTCCCTATTTGTTGCTTTTGGACATACCGTTGACAAAACCCTTGGAGGGACAAAGGCGCCTGACTGGGTTATTACAACTCCAAAAATCTCTGGCCTCATTAAAGCCACATAGAGGGCCATTAGTCCGCCTAAAGAGTCTCCTACTATGCACCTGTCCTCTCTAACCCTTGAAGTGTTGTACCTTTTATCGATAAACGGAACTAATTCCTCTGAGAGGAAGTTCACATAATCATCTTCCATAGCATATTCGCAGCTTCTGTACTTAGGATCTATGAAAACGGCTATAAGGGGCCTTATTTCTCCTTTAGATATCATGATGTCGAGAATTCTATGAGCTCCGAATTTAATGTACTCAGACCCATCCTGA
>QMVZ01000110.1 GCA_003661365.1 Thermoproteota archaeon
CCAACTTCTTCCTTGGAGAGAAGGCCTTTCTCCATGCATTCTGTAGCAAATCCAAGAACGCTTCCTAACGTTATGGTGTCGATGCCCTCTTTATCCGCGAGAAGGTTTAGGTTTAGAGCCCAATCGAAATCTCCTATTCCGAGGTTCGAACCAAGCATTCCAATGTTCTCGTAATCTACTTCACAGATCTCTCCCTTATAGGGACCATCCCTTATCTCACACTGCATACCGCACTGCATATTGCAGAAGGGACAACCTTTCTGTGAAACCTTGTACTCCTCCATCTTTGAACCGCTTATGCCCTCCCATTCGTCGAAAACTCCTTCTCTAAAGTTATATGTTGGCAAAACGCTGTTAGCTTGGGACCATTCAATCGTAGCCATTGTCCCCTGTCTTACCCAGAAGTCGTAGTTCTCTGCTGCCTTTATTTCAGCATATCCCTCCTTAGCCATTTCCTTCAAACCTTCGGGGTTTATGGCGGGGATCTCCTTTGTTCCCTTTATCACAACGGCTTTCAGGTTCTTGCTACCCATAACAGCCCCCATACCTGTTCTGCCGCCAGCTCTACCCTTTTCAGAAACGACAACAGCAAACCTAACTAACTTTTCACCACCCGGGCCTATTACGAGGATTCCAACCTTTCCATACTCCTCTTCTAGCAAATCCTGAACTTCGTAAGCGTTTCTACCCCATAGATCTGTAGCAGACTTTATCTCAACGGAATCATCTTCCACATAAAGCAGTGATGGCTCCTTTGCCTTTCCCTGTACAACAATTAGATCGTAGCCAGCCTTCCTCAACTGAACCGAGGCCCTTGTCCCAATGTTTCCGTCACCATACCCTCCTGTTAGCGGGGACTTGGCTGCGATAACAAGCTTACCGCTGCTTGGGAGTGCAAAGCCTGTTAGAGGCCCGGTTGCGAAAATAAGCCTGTTCTCAGGAGAAAAAGGGTCCGTACCAGGCCTAAGTTCATCCCACAAAATTTTTACTGCCAGCCCCCTTCCTCCCAAGAGGTCAACTGCATCCTTAGCGTCCAGATTTTGAACGGTGTGCTTTTCACTTGACAGGTCAACTCTAAGGATTCTACCTGTCCAGCCACCTCTAATCATCTTAGGTCTGGCTTCTTTTTCAGAGATAAAATATAAACAATCTTGGATTCTTAAGCTCCATCCTTTCCTCTAAGTAATCCCCAGCCCTACTGTTAATGAGGACAAACCATTCCTCTTTCTACTCTTGGCTCACATCTGAAGATTTAGCGAATTTCACCTTCAATTGGATCCTTTTCGCGAGAACAGAGTTTCCTAAGGAATCTTACATATGCTTCCATCCTCTTGATAATGAGGATCACTTCAGATGGTTTAACAACCCCTTGCTCTGTCACAATTACCGTTATTAGTTCAGGAGGAACTAGGTCGAAGCCCTTCTCAATTTCAGGCCTTTCTCCAAGGTAGCTAAGGACGTTAAACTTAGCAGTTTCACAAAGGACGTAGAGCGGTAAATTGAGCCTTTTAGAGGCCTGAGCTATCTTGTACGTTGGAGTTCCATTGATGAGGGATCCATCAAACAGAATGCTGTCAGCACCAACAAAGACCTTCTTCGATCTCTTTGTATAAACGTTAATTGCGCTATCTGGAAAGACTTCTACTCGAATCCCATGACCTTCCAGCTTCTTTGCCATAAGCTGACCGTATGATCTACCGGAGACATTTGATTCCGCAACCATCAGGCTGAAGTCCTTTCCATCTCTTTTAGCTGCTTTGAATGTTTCACACAGGGTTGAGCTATAGCTGCAGGTCATAATCACGTCGAAATCCTCAATTAAACTAGCTCCATGCTTGGAAACTTTTCTAACGGCAAGTTCAGATTTAAGAAGTAACTCCTCGATTTTTGAAGAAGCAACCTCCTTTAGAGAAGCTATACCCTCCCTTCCTCTTCCACTTTCCTCCCACCATTTGTTAATTTCATAAACAGCTCTAGCAATCAAATTCTGGATTGGTGACATGTTGGGCCTGGCCATAAAGAGCCTCCTACCGACCTCATTTATGCCTTCCAAAAAGACCTCAACCCTTTCCTCCCTGCTAACTTCTACAGCAAACTTGAGAACTAACAGTGCTTCCCTAGCAAGTTCGCTTGCCCCTCTCCATCTATCAAGCCTTATTTGCTCTATTTTCTCAGGAATTTCTTTGTTTATCATGGTTCGACATCATAAATCAGTGGGAAACTAAAAGCATTCAATTTAAGCCATGTATCATCCCCTTCTTCTCAAACGACCATTAAGAACCAATCTTCAAGATTATTCAAGGGCACTGCCATACGAAAAGAGAATCCTAACCAGTGAAACTTCAAATTTTCCTATCAATTCATTACAGTAGCTCACTTTCTAAAGTCATCTGCATTGACATGTAATTGGGCTTGAATCCAAACTTCTTGTAAAAGCGAATAGCTTCATCGTTAGACGCTAGTACCTCAACTCTTATGGTCCGCACTCCTTTATCCTTAAACCAACTAAGTGCATGTTCTATTATCCTTTTTCCTATCCCTCTGTTACGCCATTCTGGAATGACATAAATCTCGTTAATCTCTCCATAAACTCCTTCTTTGAAGAATTCATTCTGATACACTTTTAACCAAGACCAGCCAATGACACGACCTTCTACTTCCCAAATGAACATGCCATCCTCTCCCTTATCATAGGCTTCTCGCAAGGCGCGCATGTAGGCTGGTAGGCCGTGCTTCCCCGAGAAGTCCTTAGTAATACTTTGAACTCCTGCTCAGTAATGTGCTCAGGTCTTATGTTACTTACCACTATGTCTTCGTGAAAGGTCTTAACGATTTCAGAGTGGAGGTCCCAAGAAAAATGTCTGAGAATTAGCTTGTTCAACCTTTTCAGACCTCCTGAGTAAAGTACTTCCATCTAAATTTAAAAAGAGAAATTGGTTGCTTTGTGAACACCGAAAGAGACTCGAACTGAAATAATAAGCCTTTTTGTGCTCTTACTAAGGGACCCAAGTAGGATCAGCTTCCCAAGGATAGTCAGAGAGAATTTTCTCGTTGCTTCCATCTGCATTTGCCACCCTTATCCTGTGTGTGCGCCCTCCGTCCTCCCACACGTATGTAAAATAGCAAATCATCTTTCCATCAGGGGAAAACTGTGGTAGTACGTCCGATTCCCCATCATCCTCGGTTATCCTCCTTAACTTACCTTCTGAATTGAGGATAAAGATATTATTTATTGGTTCTCCAGCGTCTAACTCTCGAACCTTGCCCGAAAATATGATCTCGCTCCCGTCAGGGGAGAACATAGGATCATGGATCGCAAGCAACTTCTCATCATGCCTAAGGACGAGCTTCTTGTTTTCTCCATCAACATCCATCATGTAAATGTCAAAATAACCAGAGAGTCCTTCAGAATGAATGTACAGGATCCTTTCAGGCTCCTCAAACGAGAAACTTGGATCTGCATTTATCTCTCCTGGTTTCGCAAATGTTAGCTGCTTTAATCCCGAGCCGTCGGCGTTCATCACGTATATGTCATAACGAGGGAGAACGCCCTTTTCTATGTCCTCTGCTGTCCTATGGGCAGAATCAGACACGAAGACTATTTTAGTTCCATCGTGGTTCCAATGTGCACCAAAATCCATCCAACTATTGTTGGTAAGTATCCTAAGGTTCCTGCCATCTATATCCATGACAGCTATTTCCCAGCCAGGATCTGTTTCTTTCACGCGACCAGGCGAAAGGTGAATGCTAAATACTATTCTCTTTCCATCAGGAGAGACATCGGGCTGAGCTTCCAAGAACCGATTGTAAGTTATTCTTTGGACATTAGAGCCATCTGGGTTCATGATGTAGAGTTCAAAGTACTTCTGAGGATTTTGTTTGAAGTCTGGATCATCCATTGGGGCGTCCCTAGCGCTCCTAAAAACAATTTTAAAGCCCATTTCTTCATGCTTTTTGGAGATAACTACAGTTAGAGCTAATATAATAGCAATAACAGCTAGAAGAGAGATGATTAGTTTATTCATCTTGGACAACAACTATGAAGAACAGATAGATGTCATTAACTCTTTCCTTTCCGTAATATGCGATACCAATATGTGTAAATGGTTCTGAAACCTATGGACTCGTAAAGTCCAATGGCAGGCAATACTTCAAGCCCCCTTAAATAGGACCCTCCTGAGGTTATCACCCAAGATCTTCCTCAGGACCTCGGGCTCTAAGCCAGCCAACTCTATCCTCCTTAGTTCGATTTGTGCAACATCAAGTGGGGAGTCTGACGCAAAGATGAGCCTATCTAGATCGAACTCTTCTGCAAATCCTAGCTTGAAGAACAGAGTTGGAAAGGGGCGCGTCAAAAGGTAAAGATTGTTACGATCCCGAGCAGCTCTAGGCGCTCTGATGCTCATTGAAGTGATGAAATTAACGCTCTCAAACTTAGAGGCAAGGTCTGCCACGTACTCTGGTGGACAGAAGATGGAGTCACCAGAATGGACGTATACTGGACGGCCTAACTCCTCAGCTACCTTCACAACTGGTTCAACAACGTGGCTCCTCAGGAAGTATCCATCGTTGGTTGGATCCAGCTGAATGCCAACGAAACCCTCAACGTCTAAAGCATCCCTAACCCTTTCCTCTTCCTTCTCAAGTTGTGGGTTGGCATGATAAAGGGGTATTAGCCTATTTGGATGCTTCTTTGCTGCTTCCATCACGAACTCGTTTGCATCTTCGTAGAAAGGACCTGGGGGCGGTGCAACGATAACTGATGCCTCAATTCCGAGCTTGTCCATCTCAGCAAGAAGATCATCAACCTTTTGCTCCATGAAAATCGACTTTCCTACGAACACATGACCATCTATGATCCTCATTTTCTTCCTGGCTGCTGCATTTGCTTTCTTCATTTTCTCACCAACTCCCTTTAATTCCCAAGATACGGGCCATGTTTAGGCCCAAAATCAATTCCTTCTCTTTTTCAGAGATCTTACATAGTCTAACGCTCATTATTGAGATCTCTGGAATGCCAAATGGCATATCTGACCCATAAACAACCCTATCAGCCCCTACCCGCTCGACTGCCCTCCTTATCTCCCTTGGGGTGTGGAAAGAAGTCTCCAGAATGATGTTGTCAAACCACCTTGCAACCAAGATGGCGTCCTCATACAGCCTCTTTCCCATGTGTCCCACAATGATTGTGACCTCCGGAAAGGTGTCAGCGAGGTCTCCAACTAACGTGGGCTGTGCAAAGCCGTACGTGTCCGGATCTCCTGTGTGAAAGAGTAAAGGTACCTTTAGCTTACTTGCCAACTCTGCTATCGGAAAGACAAGCTTCTCACTGTTAATTGGAAAAGCCTCGTTTCTGGGATGGAGTTTTATTCCTTTGAACCCCTTATGCTTGACGCCATCTTCTATAC
>QMVZ01000111.1 GCA_003661365.1 Thermoproteota archaeon
GTTCTTAGCTTTCTGAATGGGCATTCAATTCCCCGATTTCCTTAGTTCTCGCAACAACTACCTATATAATGAATATTGGAACTAACTTCATGATTGGAGAGGCAAAGAATGGCAGACACTTTAGAACAAGCTCGTCTCAGAGATAGTTTCATCAAAGAAGAACTGCCAAAGATTAAAATTGAGGGAATCGATGTAGACAAAGTCTATGTTGACAAAATAATTGAGAAGGCACCGGAAAGAGGGAAAATCATTGACATAGGTACAGGTAACGCTCATATCCCAGTCAAGTTGATTAACAGAAATCGTAATCTTGAGATCTTTACAATTGATCTTTCAAAGGCTTCAGTAAGAATTGCCAAGGAAAACTGCTCTTTTTCAGACAAAATCCACGTTTTAAGGGCCGATGGCCACAACCTTCCCTTTAGGGACTCTGTCTTTGATGAGGTTATTGTAAGGTTGGCCCCTCACAGCATTAAGGAGGCGTACAGGGTTCTTAAGGAAGGAAGATGTTACATTCACCGTGCCTGTGGGATCTATAACTGTTGGAAGGAGATACATGAGATCTTCGGAGAAAGAGCCATGCCCTATGCAACAGCCGAATGGTGGAAAACTTCTGAAGGACGTTTGGAGAGATATGAGATGAGGGGGTTCAAAATAGTCTACGAAATGTCTTTTCTCGTTAAGAAATACTATACTATGGACCAGATCGTTATGGAGATGAAATTTAACCCAATTGTAAGGGATTTTGATCCTAAAAAGGACAAGCATAAGCTAAAGGAGCTTGAGAGGAAGTACAAAACAAAGTGGGGAATACGCATCACCGGAGATCCTCTCATCTTATTTGCTAGGAAATAGATAAACCAGCATGGAAGGCTTAAATTTTGATTGAACTAAAAGAAAGATGTGGTAAACTCTCACCAAAAAGCATTAGTATATTTCGTGGACGATCCTTAACGTTTTCAACTTCCAGTTTTCGAGTTGAAGGGCCTTGATTGAAGATTTCTTAAGTAAAAAGAGGGCTGAGATACATCAAGCGCTGAATCTGATCTGGTCCACTGCTTACAAGATACATGAAAAGGTTTCCAGGGAGTTCAAGTCCTCTAAAGTTGAATTTGCAAAAAGCAGCTACATTGAGGTGGAAGGCAAATGGGATAAGCAGCTTTACCCAATCCCAGTTATAAGGACAGAGGCAGGAGAGATTGGAGTTAACCTAGACGGAGTTTATGGGGTAATTGGGGTTATATCTGAGTCAATAAGCGAGGAGTTCCTTTCAGAGATCTTAGAATCTGGCTTAAAAGTGGAGATATACGGAGGAAAGGATTTCACAAAAACCTACTATGCTGGAGACACAAGAATTTCGGTTAAAGAACTTCTTGAAGAGATTAAGAAGGGCGGAGAGGAAGTGGTGCAGGTAGAAGTTAGGAGAGATCTTTCAGAATGCTTCAAAATTGTAGAAGATCTGAGAAAGCTCAGAGAAGTAATGATTAAGAGGGGAGTTAAGTACGTGAGCCCTCTTGCAAGTTCTAGGGACTAACTCTCGGAAAGGACCCACAAGACTTGCTCTAAAATGGTTTTTGACCTTTCCCTAACTACTTGGCGATCAAAAGCTGGTAACCATCCGGTTTCCATCAAGATATCTGATATTACCTGAGCAGAAGCTGCTTCAACATTTCTATACTTTGCAACCGAGAAAATGGCTGATGTCTCCATGTTAACCCCTAAAACCCCTGCGCTCTTGAACTTCCGGAATTTACTGCGTGTTTCTCTGTACACCCCATCTGTTGACCAGACAGGACCGACAAAATGCCTGATTTTCATTTCAGTTAGGTGTTTAATCAGCCTGTTCCTCAGTCGAACGGAGGATTCAACCTTCACGTCTGGAGGAAGGTAATGGTAAGAGGTTCCTTCGTCACGTATCGCTTCAGTTACAACGATTATGTCTCCTGGTTCAAGAAATGTCTGCAATCCTCCAGATAAGCCAACTTCGAAGATCTTTCTTGCTCCACATGCAATTAGTTCTTCTAATGTCATTGCAGCGGCAGGGGCTCCTATCCAGATGCAACAGAGCCCGATTTCTACATCGTTAAATTTTCCAACGCAGAAAGGTTGGTTCTCACCGTACACCCACCAATCAACTGGCTTGCCGTCAATCAGCTCTTTCGCATGATCGTACTTCTTACTCTGATAGGTTATTATAAGACGTTCTGGGACTCTTATTGCGTCTAGTGGAATTTTCTTCTTCTCAGCTACGTAGCGGACAAAATCTGCTGGCGTAAAAACTGTTTCCTCCTCTTTCAAGATCATCAGCCTCACGACATGATCAATGGTTCCTCTTCTATAGTCCTCTTCTCCTTTGACAACTCAAAAGCTCTAAGTTTGACCCAAAGTTGAGGTTAGTACTTTCGGTCCTTTGTATCAGAGATAAGGTATCGATAACTAGGTGTTGTTCCTCTAAGGCTCTTTTGGGCCCTTCATGGCCTCATTTGTCAAAATGTAATGCTTATTGGAATGTTATGATATAACTGTTCAAAATTTTTCCAGTAGTATCTTACATAGTATTCTATGTAATGCTCTTTTTTTTACTAGTATCTTGTTTGATAACTTAAGAGGAAATGTAATGCAAGTATTCGATCTGAAATGGAAGATATTTGCTTTAGGAGTGATAGTAGTGGCGGGCATCTTCTTGTTCATGGAAGTGGAATACAGAACTGTTTGGATAGCGCTTGAAACTGGTGCATGCGGATTTATACTGGGGAACTTTAAAGGACAATCTGCAGCACTAAAAGCCATGAGAGGTGAGAGGGTAGGTGGTTAAAGGGAAGAAGATGGATTTGAAGAAGGCTTTGGAGCTGTTCGAGTCGGACCCAAATATAGTAGCGGTCTGGGAGAATAAGGAGGGGAAGATAGTCCTAGCCTTCAAGAAGAAGCCAGATCCTAAAACTCTCGAGGCCTTATCTTATGATAACGTTATTATATTCGTTTCTGGCGAAATAGTCCCTTTAGAAAGTTTATTGCCGGTTGCGAAAAGCAAAAGGGAGGAAAAATTTCGTCCGTGCCCAGCAGGAGTAAGCGTGGGTCACTATAAGATAACTGCTGGGACCGTCGGTTTGTGCCTCCACAAAAAGGACGGAACCCCGGTATTATTATCGAACAATCATGTGATAGCCGATTCGGTTGTGGAAAGGGGAGAAGGAGGGAAGATAGAGGATCCGATCCTTCAGCCTGGACCTCATGATGGGGGTACCCTTGAGGACAAGATCGCAACCCTCTATGATGTGGTCCCCCTCAAGAGAGAGGAGTATAATCTGGTTGATGCTGCCATCGGAAAGCCTTTGAAAGAGGAAGATCTGGCTTATTTTGATGTTTTTGAATATGGTAAGATAGAAGGCTGGATGAAGGCAAGGGAAGGCATGGAAGTAACTAAATCTGGTAGAAGCTGTGCTATCTTGAGCTCCATAATAACGTCAACAAACGCAACTGTTAGGGTGAACTACAGGGAAAGAGGAACCTTCACGTTTACACAGCAGATTATCGTTCCCAATCCCTTCGGACAACCTGGAGACAGTGGCTCTCCTGTAATACATGGGAAGGGAATTGTTGGGTTGATATATGCTGGATCTCCATATCTAACGGTCGTTTGCCCATTCGAGCCGATTAAAACAAGGTTTGACCTCGACATCGAGGAAATAGTTGAGGAAGGACCCCCGCCTCCGGCTCCAGTATATGATTTTGAGGGCAAGCTACTGATAAGGCAGCATAAGGGAAAGGCAGCTGGTTGGCTGAAGTGGTGGATATTCAAGTTCCCGATTAGCTTAGATCTGGACATCTATCAGACAGAAGGAGAAGTAAAAGGAACTGCAAAACCGAGGAAAGCGGAAGAATGAGACAAAATTACGATCGATAACGATCCGCTCCCCTACTGAAGGTTTTCCAAAACGAGTTTTACCTGAATCACCGGCCTAACGTAGCTAGGGAGGTCTTAGATGACACTAATGCCTTTCAGGCAACCGATCTAGACGTGAAAAAGATGAAGTAGAAGAGGGAAACCTCTCAAGCCTTTAGTCGAGCAAAGGAGCACGGGATGCTTAAAGATGATTCCCTCTTCTAGAGTATCAGCTTTTTTAGGTCACTCAACCACTATCTCAAATCCTTCTCCGAGATTTTCTGTTTTCTCGGGTTTTTTACGTCCTTTTTCCACCACTAACGAGAAAATGATTACTATGATGCCAACGATAATTATGATCGAAACTGCTGTGCTTGGAGGCTTGAAAGACCTGGTTATCTCTTTTTCTTCGACCCATTTAGCCTCTCCCAGCAAGGTTGACTTGTGCCAGATTTCGACCTTTAGGGGTTTTGGAGCAGGAATGCTTACTTCGGCGCTTTCTCCTTTCTCTAGATAGATGGCTCTTGTCTGATCTATCCCCTCCCCAATGGCCCTAACGAGGAAGAGACCCTCGTTTCCTATGTTGTTCAAAGACACCCTTATCATGCCGTTTGAAAAGCTAGCTAGGGCAGTTATCTCATATCCTTTTGCTACTTCGAATTCGAAGTCCGGCATCTTCAGCTCAAGCACGTACTCGTTCGGGGCCTCTGGCTCATTGAAGTTCTCCCATACGAGCATTCCCTCCTCGACCACCTTTGGACCCTTTGCTCCAGACGGGCTCCAGCTGTAAGAGATTAGCTCGACTCCCTCGCCCATCCTGAACTCTATTATGTCCACCCATCCCCTCTCCATCCTGGTGTACGGATCAGCAACCGTTATCCTGTACACATTCCCATCGAGCCTCTCTATTTTGTCTGCTGTCTCCAAGTTCACAAGGACGTCAAGAACTATTGCACCTTCGAACTCTGTCATGCTTTCTCCTTCAAGATAAAGAAGGACGGTCTCATCGTCTACCATCCTCATATGTCCAACTATCTTGTAATCTAGCTTTCTTGGATCGTTTACAAACAGATATGGCATCTCCCTGCTGACTATCTGCTCCTCTTCGGCCATCAATTGCATTAGAACTGATACGTTCCCGTAGGCGCTTTCAAACCCCTTCTTCCCGACCAGAAATGGATGCATTAACAGGGTAACGACAGCTGTTCCGTTGCTGTAGAAGGTTATCCTGTAGTTTATCGCTGTTATCAGCCTAGGACCCTGAGAAGACACTTCTAAGATTGTTGTCAAAGATAAAGCTGATAAGAGAGCTAGAGAGACCATAAATGTGGGAAATACAACCTTTATTACCTTGTTTCTGAATGAAACCATTTAACTCACCCCTCAGAAATGGGAGAGACCCTATACTCCGCGTACTCTAGATCGAAGACCATGGACTCTGCCATTCTAAGCCACTCCACCTCTAAGACGAACTCCCCCTCAACCTCTAGTA
>QMVZ01000112.1 GCA_003661365.1 Thermoproteota archaeon
CCCACAAAGCGCCAGTAGCTGAGTAGAGGGGCATAAGGTTGTTTCCGATAAGATGTTTTACTTGCGGAAAGGTCATTGGGGATAAATGGGAAGAGTATTCAAAGAGAGTTATGGCTGGAGAGAGCCCTAAGAAAGTTTTGGATGATATGGGTATAGACAGATATTGTTGTAGGAGGATTTTTCTAGCCCACATCGATTTAGCACCAGAATACCTTAGATTTTCTCCGTACAGGTATAGAGAGAGATAGAGAGAAGCATGATTTAGTTTTATAAGTGGAACCGCCTTTAGAAGAGGGATGGATAATGAGCGAGGTTGATGATGGGGCTGATGTCGTGGAAGAAGGGCTTCTAATACCCAGACAGAAGTACTTATCTTCAGGGGTGCAAGTGGGTACCAAAGTTCACACTAAAGATATGGAGCGATTCATATACAAAATAAGGCCTGATGGGTTGGCTATATTAGATATAGACAAAACCGATGAACGAATCAGGATTGCTGCAAAGTTCCTTGCCAGATTTGAGCCTTCAAAAATTTTAGCTACCTCAGTGAGAATCTATGGCTTTAAACCGGTAAGAATGTTCGCTAAATATGTTGGGGCCAAGGCCATAACCGGTAGGTTTCTGCCAGGAATGTTGACTAACCCCAGCTCACCAGAATATATTGAGCCAGACGTAATTATTCTGTCTGATCCAAGAGTAGACAAACAAGCTCATAAGGAAGCCATAAAGGCAGGTATTCCTGTTGTAGCTCTTGTAGATGCAGACAACGTGCTTAGCAACATAGATCTTGCAATTCCAGTCAATAACAAAGGAAGGCGATCCTTGGCTTTAGTCTTTTGGTTGTTGACGAGAGAGGTCTTAAGGGCCAGAGGGGACATCCCTCCAGATGGAGACTTAGATGTGGATTATGAGGAATTTGCCACTAGGATCGTTGGTTTGAGGTGAATTTGGACTATATGAAACGCCCACCTGCTGTGGCGGGACAGTTTTACCCTTCAGATTCTACTAAATTACTTCGCATGATTGAGTGGTCCTTTAGGAGCGTCGGTTTTCCTGAGATACCCAAACCAAACTTTTCAGGTCTGCGAAAGATAAGGGGTTTGATGGTTCCTCATGCTGGTTATATGTATTCGGGTCCAACAGCGGCAAAGGCCTATCAAGCGCTTGCAGAAGATGGTGCACCAGAGACTTTCATTATAATTGGGCCTAATCATGCTGGATTAGGCGGTCCGGTATCCATAATGAAGAGAGGAGTTTGGGAGACGCCCCTTGGAGATGTTGAATTGGATTTTGAAGTTGGTACAATGATAGAAGAGAATTGTGAGCTAATAGAAGAAGATACCGTCGCACACAGGTTCGAACATTCGATCGAGGTCCAAATTCCTTTTTTACAAGCTATTTACGGTGATAAGTTTAGAATCGTGCCGATTATCATGCTTGCTCAAGATCTTCAAACATCTAAACTTTTGGGGAAAGCTATTTCAGACGCAGTTTCTTCGTCTGGAAGGGACGTTGTCATTATAGCCTCCTCTGACCTCACCCATTATGAGCCCCAAATTGAAGCAAAGAGGAAGGATAGTCTCGTTCTTCTTGCTTTGGAAAAGATGAGTGAAGATGCCGTTTACAAGAGAGTTGTGGAGCTAAATGTATCTATGTGTGGTTACGGGCCCGTTATGGCCATGTTAGTCAGCTCTAAATCGTTGGGAGGAAAGAGGGCTGTTATCTTAGACTATAGGACAAGTGGTGACGTTACTGGAGATCTTTCAGCCGTGGTTGGATATGCATCTGCGGCGGTGTACATTGAATGAAGACCTCTGAAAGGAAGTTAAATCACTTAATGATAGCTAAGGAAAAAGATGTGGAACCTAAAGAGTGGAATTGGTTTGATGACATAATTCTTTTGCATTCGGCAGCATCTGAAATTTCTCCAGAGGATGTTAAACTAAGCGTTGATTTCTTAGGAAAGGAGATTTCTGCTCCTATTATCATTGAAGGAATGACGGGAGGTCACGAAAAAGCTAGAGAAATAAATGTTGCTCTTGCCGAGGCAGCAAGAGAAGTGAGCATTCCACTGGGTTTAGGAAGCCAGAGGGCTGCCTTAGAGGATCCTTCCTTGTCATCAACTTTCAGAGCTGCAAGAGATGCTGCTCCGGATATCCCAATTATAGCTAATCTTGGTGCAAGCCACATAATTGGGGCTTCAGGCGTTGAAAATGCTTCTAAAGCAATTAGCATGGTGGAAGCTGATGCTCTTGCCGTTCATCTCAACCTTCTGCAGGAGATAATACAGCCAGAGGGATCCTCTTCCTTCAAAGGTTTATTAGACGCTTTAACGAATCTAGTTGACCAGCTTGATGTTCCTGTGATAGTCAAAGAAATTGGAGTTGGGATATCAAAAGAAACGGCAGCTTTGTTAGAGGCTACAGGAATAGCTGGCATAGACGTAGCTGGTTTAGGTGGTACCAACTGGGCCATTATAGAGGGATATAGAAGTCAAGAAGGAAGTCTTATGAGGTCTCTTGCAAGGACATTCGAGACTTGGGGAATTCCTACTCCAGCCAGCATAATAGAAGCAGTTTCTGCTACAGAAAAAGCCTTTATCATAGGATCTGGTGGAGTTAGAAGTGGTTTGGACGCCTCAAAATGCATTATTCTTGGAGCAGAGTATTCAGGAGCGGCTTTACCATTTCTTAGAGCGTATTACGATGGAGGAAAACTAGCCGTCCTTCGACTTCTCAACAAATTTGTGATTGAGATGAAAACTACATTAGCGCTCTCTGGAGCGTCTAATCTCGCTCAATTTAGGAGAAGAAAGAGGTATTTGTTGAAAGGAAGGTTGTTAGATTGGGTTTTGAGCAGAGGTTTGATGAAGCGAGTGCCTCAAAATACGGAGAACTTTTAATAAGGTGAATGACTTCAAGTGAAGACCCTAGAGGAGGGAATGAAGGATGAACCCAAGTGACAAACCCTTCTATGTTAAGTATGAGGTACCTGAGGACCTAGTTGCTAAGATATACGAGTTAGTAGAGCTCGTAAGAACTACAGACGGAAAAGTTAGGAAAGGAATCAATGAAACGACAAAGATGGTGGAAAGAGGAGAAGCTAAGTTGGTAATAATAGCAGAAGACGTGGATCCACCAGAAATAGTGGCTCATCTTCCTATTCTCTGCGAAGAGAGGGATGTGCCATATACTTACGTTCCTAGCAAGAGAGAGCTTGGCAAAAAGGCCGGAATAGATGTTTCAGCATCCTCTGTAGCTATCACCGATCCTGGACAAGCGGAGAATCTGATGAAGGCCATTATAGAAAAGATTAAGGAGCTTAAATAGGCGGAAAAAATAAGAGTCAATCGAGTAATTTCTTTTCTTGGTGTGTAAGATGTCAGAGGATGAGGCTTATCCAGCAGAAGTCGTCGAAATAATTGGAAGAACTGGCGTTGCTGGAGGAATAACGCAGGTTCGTGCTAAAATACTTGCAGGAAAGGACAAAGGAAGGGTATTAACCAGAAACGTGGCTGGTCCAGTGAGAGTGGGAGACATACTGTTGCTCAGAGAAACGGAGATAGAGGCTCGTAGACTAAAACCGAGGTGATTTTTCCGTAGTTCATAGTTGTTGGGGGATGGTGTTCGAGATTGGCGTCTGTCCTATTGAGAAAATGCGCTTTCTGTGGAAAAGAAGTTGAACCAGGAACAGGTCTAATGTATGTCAGGAACGATGGGCGAATTCTGCTATTCTGCTCATCAAAGTGTTCCAAAAATGCCTTGAAGCTCAAGAGAAACCCTGAGAAGATTAAATGGACTTCTAAATATAGAAGTAAGAAAGAGAGGTCTATTAAGGTATGAACTGTTCCTTTGAGGGAGTAATTAACAAGAATGAAGAATCTAGCAATGAGTTTAGACAACCCATTGTAGCAGTCCTAGGTCATGTAGATTCAGGAAAAACTACACTGCTCGACTACGTTCGTAGAACCCGGGTTACGGCTAAAGAACCAGGATCCATAACACAACACATAGGCGCCTCTGAAATTCCTGCTTCTGTCCTGAAAGAATTATGCGGACCAGTTTTTTCACTTCTCGGGTTGAAGTTCGAACTAAAAACAAAGGGTTTGTTGTTTATCGATCTTCCAGGACACGAAGCATTTACAAATCTACGGAGAAGAGGTGGTTCTGTTGCAGATATAGCTATCTTAGTCATCGACATAATCTCAGGAGTTCAACCTCAAACCACAGAATCCATTAACATTTTGAAGGAGCGTAAAACCCCGTTTGTTGTAGCCCTAAATAAGATAGATGTTTTAAGTGGCTGGAAATCCCATCCTGGACTACCTTTTATTGAGTCTTTTGAAAAGCAAGGTCCAAATGTTCAAATAGAGCTTGAAAAGAGGTTGTCGAGAGTTATAGATCAGCTTGCTGAACTTGGCTTCGAAGCAGAGAGATATGATAGAGTTAAGGATTTCACCAAAATCCTTTCCATAGTTCCAACAAGTGCGATAACAGGCGAGGGCGTACCTGATCTACTAGCTATATTGTTGGGACTTGTCCAAAGGTTCATGCTTGATAGGCTCAGATTGTCAGAAGGTCCGGGTCTGGGCACAGTTCTAGAGGTTAAAGATGAACCAGGATTAGGTACTGTTTTGACAGCCATTATTTATGATGGTACGATTAGAAAGGGGGACACCATAGTTCTAGGAGGGACTACTGGCCCCATAGTCACTAATGTGAGAGCTTTGCTTAGACCAAAACCTCTGGCAGAAATTAGGGTCACACCCAGGGCTAGGTTTCAGAATGTGGACGAGGTAAAGGCAGCGTCAGGCATTATGATAGCAGGGCCAGGCTTAGACAATGCAATTGCTGGATCTCCTCTAATTGTAGTTAGAGATCCTAGCCTACTTGACAAGGCAATAAATGAAATCAAGGAGGAAATTAGCGGAATCTTAATCTCTACAGATCGAGCTGGCATCATCGTAAAAGCTGATACCTTGGGGTCCTTAGAAGCCATAGTTAATCAACTTAGAGAGAGGGATATACCCATAAGGAAGGCCGACATTGGAGACATAACCAAAAAAGACATTTTTGAGGCAACAGTCGTGAAGAAGGAAGACGAGAAGTACGGAATCATACTGGCCTTCAATGTCAAAGTACCAAGCCAATTAAAGAAGGAGTTAGAGAAAGGCAAGATCATCTTAATAGAGGATGTCGTGATTTACGGATTAATAGAGAAATTAGAAGAATACCTGGAGAAATTAAGGGAAGAAGAGAAGCTAAAGGTGCTGTCTAGTCTTGTTTATCCCTGCGAATTAGAGGTTCTTCCTGGATACGTTTTCAGACGGAGTAATCCAGCAATTGTCGGTGTTAGGA
>QMVZ01000113.1 GCA_003661365.1 Thermoproteota archaeon
AAAACCTCGACAACATGTAGAACCTCGAAATCTGGTTTTCTATATATACGTGGATATATATACCTATATGTGTAATAACATGCAGCACAAGCCGTCACAACCCTATCAATACCTTTCTCCTCTATTTTTGCAATGTTACTTTCTGCTACTTTTTTTGCCTTATCAGAAAATCCGTGATCAAAAAGGAGAAGTCCACAGCATCTTTCCTGCTCGCCGAGAATCGTAAAATCAAGATTAGCTTTACTAAAAATATCTACTGTTGCGTGTCCTATTTCATGTAGTCTAAATGGAATCATACATCCAACAAGGTAAACATACTCGGCCTTTTCCGGAAACTTAATGCCGTCAGGAATCCATTTCTTCCAGTATTCTGGGCCTTCACCAGTCATCGATCCGCTACTTACAATGTTTTTGCAAATATTTGTAATGGGCTCCGGAACTTTTCCTTCCTCAACTGCAAGACTTCTAAGGCTTCGAATAACATCTGAAATAGGAATATTCATGGGACAGACTAGTTCACAAGTTTCACAACAAGTACATGTATATAGCTCTTTAACGATCTCACTAATATTTTTCTCTTCGTTTAAAACTAATTGGGCTGCTTTAATTTTACCCCAAGGACCTATGTTTTCGTCTTTGCTTGAAAGATAGAAAGAACATACATCCATACAGACTTTACATTCAGTACAGTAGAAAACTGCATCTTTAATGTTCTCTAACATTTGGTACACTCTCCTAAATTACTATGGCATCTCTTTATCAAATAGATTTCCAGAACATCTTGGACTCAGCAAACCTTCGAATATTCCCCAAACCTAAAGCTACTCTTGAGGACATATTGAGAGAGATAATAAGGGCAAGGGGAGAGGATCCTGTAAAGTACCTGAAGGAGCAGATAATGGCTGGAAAGGCCGTGCTTACAGAAGAAGATAAGACAGAGATATACGCTAGAGCAATATGGGAGATGCTACAGAGAGAACAGATGGCCAACGCTTATCTAATATCTCCGCCAGCCAAAGAGTTTAATAACGAATATCCCATCTAAGCAAGAGCAACATATGAAGAGGATCTTAGTCGCATTATCTTTGATTTTGCTCGTTGTAATAGGGAATACCATAACGGTTAAAGCGGAAGAACAAGAGGGAAGTGGATTTACTTATCTCTTTACCGTGCGTGAAGATGGATGGATAGATATCTACGTTAACTTCACATCAGAAGAGTCTGGACACGCTTGGCTCTTAGTACCTAAATTTCATGAGTATGACAGCAAACTCATTGGAATTTCCAATAGTGCCATTCAAAATTCCACATACTACTTCTACTATAATTTCACATTTGATTTTAGTTCAGGCGCTTATCTAGAGATAAATTGGAGTTATAGATTCGGCTCTCTTATAGTTGAGCCTAAGGGTGTCTTCTTTTCTACGGCAATTGGATATTCTCCGGAATATCATGCCGAAATAATCGTAAACATGTCTGCTAGCTATCAAATAGAGAACATATTCCTTTCAACTGAAGTAGAGGTCCTAGAAAATGAATTCCGTCAAGAAAAGGTGATAGACAATAGAAGGTTGCTTTTCTTCGACTCTGAGGATTATAGAGGGCATTTAGTTAGAGTTCTAATATCCTTTGAGGTACCAACTGTTGAATTCATCGAAATATCGGAGGGCAATCTTAAGATAAGGTGTCCAAGCAGATATGTCGACGTAGCAGAAAACATAACCTCTGCTTACAGGAAGTTCATTCAAAGAATCATGGATATTACGAATCAGCCAGAGATAAACATAACTTTAGAGCTATTCGTCCCTGAAGATGTAGAGGAGTTATACACCCTCGGATACACTCGATTGACCGAGAGGATAAAGGCTGAAGAGAGGTTCGAGCCTCAACGGGTTTACATTAACATGATAGTGATTAGGATGCCTGAAGGGACGTTAGAGGAGACTCTTCTGCACGAACTATTCCATCAGTATATGGGTCAAGCAGGACTATCTACTCAGCTACGTTGGGTTCATGAGGGCCTAGCAAATTATCTAGCCATAGAGATCCTTAAGGAAAAAGGTGTTAAGTTAGGCCTAGATGAGGTGGAGACAGCAAAGCAAGTGGGAGAACAATTAGAAGACTTTGGTTTCCTAGTTGGATGGAGAGGTGGAGGGCCTCCACCCGATCCCAGACCATACTACGCTGCCAGCCTTTACTTGATTTACACATTAGGGGAGGAATATGGCGGGATAGGCCTGTTCGATAAGTTCTTCGAGGTTATTACGGAGGAGGGCGTTGAGATAGATTCCATGGACCTCTTTGTTTTATACCTAAGCCAAGCGGCTGGTGAAGATTTGACCCCAGTTTTCAAGCAATGGGGCTTTGACGTCAGACCTTCCATCGAAACCAGGATGTTTGAGGTGAAGGCGAGGATTAACAAGGGATTTAGGTATAATCCATTCAACTGGATGGCTGGGATTCAATTAAAGCGTGCTAGAAGCCTCTTTAAAGAGGGTAAGATAAGCGAAGCTACTAGATGCATCGATGATGCGGAGTTCCTATTGATGTTTGGACCAGTTTTTCTAACCGTTACTGCAGCCGTTTTCATAGGAATTGCCCTAAATCTCCTATCAAGAAAGTTCAAAAAGGAAAAGGAAGGCATTGGACAGCCTTCTTTAGAGCAGATAGAAAGGGATTAGCCCCCTGTCTGAGCACCTATGGAAAGACCTTACCAATGGACTCTAGCTTCTGCAATATCTCCCACTGCTCATCTACCATCTGCTTAATCTTCTCGATCTCTTGGGTAGTAAGGTCTCTGAACCTTCCTTGGAGTTTTAGATATTCTTCAACCGGGATTCTCCTTGGTTTCATGGTTATCCGAAGCCTTCCGTTTTCAATCTCATAGAGAGGCCATATGTAGGAATCTACAGCAAGCTTTCCGACCTTTATCGTCTTATCCATCGGAAATCTCCAACCTGGAGGGCAAGGTGCGAGTATGTGTATGTACTTCGGACCTTCTATTCTCTTGGCCTTCTCAATCTTGTTTGCTAGATCCAATGGATAACCAATGCTGGCCGTTGCCACATAAGGAGCGCCATGTGATGCCACAATAAAGGGCATGTTCTTTTTCATTCCGATCCTCCCTTTAGGAGTCGTTGTTGTCCAAGCACCAAAAGGTGTGGAGCCGGATTTTTGAATGCCTGTGTTCATGTAGGCCTCGTTGTCGTAGCAGTTACTTATAACAAAGGCACCTTCTGGAACAAAAACATGAGTATCTTTGACAGTAATGTCGTATACATATTTCACTTTTGTTTCAATCTTTTTAATGGATTTTATTTCATCTAAGTAAAATTCATCGTTAGTCAGATTTTTCAGTTTCTCCAACAAAGGATCATTCTTGTTAATTGATAATTTTTCTAAGAGTTCTCTGCATTTGTGTTTAGTTAATCTTCTCCTCTTTTTTATGATCTGCATAAGGTTTGGATCTACTCTTGATGGAACGACATTATATTTAGAACAAATTTCGCCTAGAAGATTTGCACACACTTCTGGAGCTAAATCAAACTTTCGACCTCGTGGTTGCCTCTTTAGAATACGTTCAATTATCTCAAATTTTGCTATCTTCTCTGGATCTCTACTTCGTATGCGTGTTAAAAAGTTCAAAATATCCTTGTTGGAGTATATAATCACATCATATCTCTCTCCTCGAAGCATTGAGCTAGCAATGCCAAGCCTCTGGAGCATCATCTTTAGTCTTTTGCCCATAAGTTCATTCGTTGTGGAGAGAATTATTCTCACATCTTTTGTATGCTCGTGATCAGTGATTGCTACACAACCATCTCCATCAAAAAATCCTTGAATAAACCGTGCTATCAAGTTGTTAGGTAGCTTAAGGATCTCTTTAGGGTCAGATTTAATCCCTAAAGCTTCTGATAGTGCCCATATAACTGGATTGGAAATGAGATAATACGTTGCACCACCATCTGTTGCTACAACAGATATCGCTCTTCCCTCGAAGAGCTTTCTATGTATTTTCCTGAATTCATTCAATAAGTGCTTGTTCTTGCTAACAAAGGCTATTCTATACGATTTAGCATCAAAGCTTCCTTCTGCAGCTAGAAGACCGAGAAGATAGCAAAGATCCTCATTTAAGGTAGGATTGGATAGTGTCAGTTTCCTTCCACCTTGGATGATCATGGATCTTGCTTTCTTGCAGATCTCGTCCCAGCTATATCCCGTATCACCACAGATTTTCCTTAGATCGGACAACAAGATTGATCTAGATCTATCGATTAGCCGCCATGGTCTTATTTCGAGTTTATTGGCTGCTTCTTTCAAGGAACCATACTTATGCCTTAGTCTCTTTTTCAACTCATTCCTAATATTTTCAGGGACTTGAATTCCGATTCTGTCACCAAGTACTTCAAAGATGAGATCAAGTATGTATGGTGTGTTTCTTGATTTTACGTTGATCCTTCTAGGAGCATAAAGTCTATCGCCGACTTTGAGTTCCTTAGCCTGCTTCCACATTGGTCCAATTGGACCATCAATTAGAACTTTGTGCTCTTTAGTTAGAATTAAAGAGGATCCTGAAGACGTGGTTATCTTAATCATTTCTCTTGGAGCTGATTTTCTCTGTGCATAGACAGCCTTTTTCGGAAGGAACTTTGTACCGTCCCAAGATAAAACATCATTTTCGACAGGAACGCTCTCTACATCTTCTTTTTTCTTTTTAAAGCCTCTTAGGAGGGCATTATCCACAAACTCGCTTATTTTTACGACAGATCCGTCTCCTAGAACTATCTCTGTGTCTGGATGTAGACAAATGTATATGAAATCATGATTCCTTTCAAAAGCTCCAGAGAGAGCCTGTATTCCTATGTCAACGGTGCCTCCATCGCCAGCCCATACAACCACCTGTACGTCCTTTTTTCCTAGGGCTTTCAACCCCTCCACAGCACCTGATGCAGCAGCTGCAGCAGCCATAAACGCCACGTTGTACACGGGGACATTAAAGGCGCTTTTCGGATAAGGAGCTTGAATGACGCTCGTGCAACATGCAGGTATGAAGTATATGGTATTTTTGCCCAAAACCTTCGATGCTATCCTAAATGCTATTGCCAGACCACATCCCGGACATGCTGCGGAACCAGGTAATAGGTATCTCCCCTCCTTCCTTAGGTCAGTTATCTTTACTACCATCGTCAGAACACCTCCTTCATTTTATACCATTGTACCAGCGGTGTTTTTCCCTCTTTAATCAAGGAAATTCCCTTTGAAACCATGTTTTCAATGTCCAAGATGGTTATGTCCCTTCCTCCTAGCCCAGTCACATACGAGACAATAGGGATGTCTAGA
>QMVZ01000114.1 GCA_003661365.1 Thermoproteota archaeon
GAGAACGAGACAATAATAGTAGCACACATATCGTTTAACCTCTCAATTATGGATGAGGAAGGAAACGTGATGATGAGAGCAGGGGATAATACCCCACTTAGCTGGGGTTCTGGGGGAAGGGTGCCATTCTCTTGTGAGGGTAGATACAGATCACTCTACATTTTTGGGGGAAGGGTGCCATTCTCTTGTGAGCCGGGGAAGTACCGGATTGTAGCTACAGTTATAGATCAATTAACCGGAAAGACGGACCAAAGAAGCGTAAACATATCTATTCTCAAAGGAGAGTACAAAGAGCCACGCTTCTATCCGATTTCTACTCCACCAGAGGTCTTGGCACTTCAAGCAGAGGAGCTTCCAGGTAAATGGGAAGAGATTTACTCCTATAACTGGTCCTGCTGGGATCCTTTTTATGAGGAGGAAATAAGGCTTGTCGATAAGCAATTTCTTAGAACGGATGGGAATAACGTAACAATATTGATAATGATAAAGGAGTTTGAAACTAAAGAAAGTGCTGAGCGTGAATTCGAGGAATTTTTAGAGGTATTCAACATGTCAAATCGCTGGGGGCTAGCTGAGAGGATTTCGAGCATTCCTGGAGCAAGATCCTTCACTTACGTGGATTATGAGCCATATACTAGGCTCAGAACCTTCTCAGTTTATTCTTTAATTGAAAACGTTGTCATAACTGTAACAGGTGGAGGGTACGTGCATAATGTTACGACGCCAGGTCCTTCCTTCGAAGAGGTCTTAGACATCGTTGAGATGCAAGAATCCAAGGTTGTGGGAGGTTAGGCTAAAGGGTGTAAGCTTGACTAAGAAGGAGAAGTTTCTCGCAGTAATCCTTGCTGTGTCCTCCTTCTTCTTAGCAAACATCTTGATGAAGCCCAGATCTATTACGATAATAGTTAGGGACAACGAGTCGATGACAATTCAGACTCCTGTCGTCTACACGCTCTGGGAGGTTATATCTATTCTTCTTTTCTCCCTCCTAATAGGAATATCAAGCACATTAATCGTGCTTTCAGGCAGCAAAACTAAAATGGAGAAGATCAATATAACCCAATTGTTAAGCCTTCTAGAAGGCCCAGAGAAGGAAATCATGAAATTTCTAGCAAAAAGAGGCGGAAAAGTCCTACAGAGGGAGATATGGGCTGAAACAGGGCTGTCAAAGGTCACTGTTTCAAGAGCACTGAAGGAAATGGAGAGGAAAGGTCTTGTTAGAAGAAAGAAATATGGAGCTACTAAGGTTGTGCAGTTCTCTAACCATATCATGAGCTCAGAAAATAAATAATCATGGAGATTCCTTTTCTCATGAAACGGGTTGTATAAGATCTCTTAACATACAGTCTTCGCCTAGATAAAGTTAACAATGAGATCTATCACTTCTGGTTTCCATGTTCTTATACTATGACTCTGCCATCTTCTTCCACGCAACGCTTGGAGGCGCTGAAGCCTTTGCCGGGAATATCTTGGGTTTCATCCTAACTGTGACGGGGAAGGGGATTTCTGAGGCCATCCCCCAGATCATGGCCTCGTGGTTTCCTAGCGAAGACAGGTAGTTCTTTATCTCCCCTCCTCCCTCGGTGTAAGCAGCTATCGCTTCTTGATCGTTAAGGTTCTTCAGCCTGAAGCAGGCAACAGTGTTGCATTGCGAGATAACCGCCTTTGAAACGTAGGCAGGCCTCTGCGTAACAACTACGAAGCCTACGTTATAGCCTCCCGATTGGCTTATGGCCTCGATCAGCGTTGAGTACACCCCAGAGTCAAACGGGTTTCCCACAAGAGGTGCGTTCCTCTCTGGGATGAGATACTGGGCCTCCTCAAGCACTACTATGAGGGCGAAGTCCCCCTTCTCCCTTCTGGAGATGGCATATCTAAGTATCTTCCTTATCATATCCCTTACAGCGAGGAACTGGTCCTCGTAGTCAGCATCTATGCTGAAGTCAAGCACGACGATTGGGAACTTCTTAACCGCTTCTATTATGTCCTGTCCCATGCCCCTAGGTCTCAAAAACCTTCCAGAGCGCTTCAGCTTGATCTGAAGCTGGCTTATCAGCTTCTTTCGCTCCCTAACGTCCATGGCAATTGCAAGCTCCTTAGCCTTCTTCAGCAAGGCTCCTGGGCTTATCTCCCCCTCTCCCAGAACTTCCTCCGCAGCAAGCTCTACCAGGCTTCTCAAGGAGCCCCTGTCAATTCCCAACCTCCTAGATATGTCCTTGGGAGTTAGAGCCCCTTGCTTCGGCAGAAACGTCCTGTAGTCGAATATGGCAGCTCCTTTCTTTGCCAGGATTGAGTACTCCCCTCTCTTGTCGAGCACGAGGAATCTGGGCCTTGGCTTTATCCTCTGGGAGTTCTCTATCAGGTTAAGGACGAAAGTTGAGTTGTGGACGAAGAAGCCGTTTGCCACGAAGTTCTCCCACTTTTCAACTGAGAGGTCGTAAACAGGCTCCTCCCAAGGCCCTAATTTCCTCACCTCAACAATCCTTTCAAGCGAGAGGAACGGCTTTGTAAGGAGCCTAAGGGCCTGATGACCTCCTAGGAATTCGAGTACTTTAGTCATCTCTTTTACGCCTACGAACTCTCCATCCTCGATCTTCTTCAGGGTATCGGCACTTATCCCCACCCTTACAGCGAAATCGTGCCTCCACATCCCTCTCTTTATCCTCTCCCTCTTGACAACTTCGCCAAGCTCAGGCAAGTGGTGGAAGACGGGGCCCCCGTCGCTTGCTGTTTTTCTTAGGGCTTGCTGAACCCTCTTCTCGTCGAACAGTATCCAGCTCGGTCCTACGATTTCGGGCTCAAGCCCTAATAAGGATAGGGAACAGGCAACCTTGGTGGTTTGCAAGGGGTGGGAGAACATCACCCTGCTTCCGTCATAAGATTGATAGCTGGTCCTCTTCAAGAACTCTTTGACGGCCCTCCTCTCCTCGTCGACAGGAAGGGTCATTAGGAATGCAAGCCCTTGCTCAGCTATCTCCCTAAGCTGCTGATCCCTTAGAAGCAGGTAATCCCTGAAGAGCTTCGCCTTTATCCCTTGTCCCTGCACTATTTTCAGGAGCTTTTTGTCTGGAGCATGAATGACGACTTCTTTTCCAACGACTGAGCCATCTGCAACCACAGCAGCCACTAGTTCAGGACTTACGCCATCCTTTCTTTTCATTGGAGGAGGTGTCTCAACCGGGGATACAAGCCAGAATGGACCTTTCTTCACCAAGCTTCTAGGCTTTGCCTCCCTAAGCTTGAGACCGTCGAAGACGAGGAGGGAGTGGTCTCCAGTGACGAGTAGCCTCCTTCCTTTGTCCGTCCTTATCTCGTACATGCACTTTGATGGCAGGTGCTTGTGAACTGCCGTTATCCTGGACCAGGTTGGCCTGAAGTCCTTCCTCTCCAGGCAAAGGGCGTAGTACCTCCTTCCCAGCTCCTTGGTTCCGCTCTCAACTCCCTTGCCAAGGATCCTGTCAACGAACTCCCCTATCGGCTCAACTATTACCTTCCTCTCCTTCACGTCGTAAATAACGGTAATTGAGTCGCCTGAGACGCTCTTCCCTGACCTAGTCATCCCGGCAACGAAGGCGTGGCCCCTTGCAAGCGAATCGAGGTCTAGGTAGAAGTCTATGTCCGAGTCGGAAAGCTTCCCTATTGGAACCCTGTAGCTCGATTCTGTTGAGGAGAAGAACTCCCTAAGATCCTCCTTGCTTGGCTTGAAAACTGGATCACCTGTAGAAGGCGGTATCTCCAGGCCTTTTATCCTCCCGTCTATTGGATCGCGGTACCCCAAAACCTCCGCATAAGCAACCAGATACTCAAGCTCGCCCTGGAAAACAGGGACTAGGCCTGCTGAGCTTGCAATAACTCCTGTACGCCCAAGATCCATCTCCTCGTTCATCGAGGATATGTCGTAGACGCGAAGAAGGACTATGGGGCCGCCCTTCCCCCAGAACGGGTGCTCTACAGCATAAAACTGACCCAGCTCAACCCTCTCTCCCCTCTTTATCACGAAGTTGACCTTTCGGGGGGTAGAGCGAGATATGACGTAACCAACGACATCTTGCAACTTCACACCTCCCCGTGCTGCAGGGTAACTATGTTAAGGAGCTGGGCAGCTGAGGGGCCCAACCTAAGCATTACCTCCTTAAAGAGGCGTAAGTAAGCGGAATTCGATGTTTGCTCTGTTATCCTGGCAAGCCTGTCCACGTGGGAAAGGGGGATAGGGAAGCCCGACTTCGGATCGGCAAGGGAGGTGAGAGCCCCTACCACGTAATCAAGCTTCGGCAGGGCATATTCGGGGATTTCCAGCCTGTAAACCCTCTTCACGTTTCCCTTTACGAAAACAGCTCTGGGCTTGAGTCCCTGGCCCCAGAATCCCCTCCACTGGGCTTCTCCCGGTATGTCTGACCAGTCCCTTGGCAGAGGAAGGGGCTTTGTGTACTCCTTTACCGAAAGGGAGATGGATGCTATTACAGAATCGTTGAGCTTTCCGTCCAGGCTAAGAAGTCTCTGGATTATCGAGCTCCTAACCCTCTTAACGATGCCAACCGTCAGTACTCCGGCGTCTCTCGACTCTGAGAGGAGGGCAAGCAGGGAGTTTAGGGCCTCTTGGTAGGTGGTGATAAAGGATTGACTGAAGTCCCTGGAAATGGTTGAATAATGAACCTTTGACAGGGCGAGGGGACCATCGATTATAAGGATGTCTACGCCCTCCTCGACGAGCCTTCTCGCCAACTCAAACTGCAGGTAAAACCCTATGAGGTTTGCTAGCTTCCTCCCCTCTTCCTCGTCCCTGAAGATTCTAGCGAGCTTAGTTGTTGCGGCAAGAGGAGAGTCCTTCATCTCAACTCCTTTGAAGACCGAGCCAACGGCCACAATAACCGGGCAGAAGCCCACAAGAAGGTTCTTACCGCTGACACCGGCGTCAACGGCCCCGGACCTTACGCTGTTGATGTCTATAGCAGGGGCTTTCTTCACCTTAAGGAGATTTCTCACGTCGCCGATCATCGACTCAGCAAGCCTTGCAACTTCAGCTATGTCAGTAGCGCTTCTGATAAGCGATCTTCGAAGAGAACCTTGGAGTTCGGAATAGGAGACGACATCGTAGGCTCTAGATCCTCTCTCGAGGAAGGGTTCAAGAGTACTTTGGCCTTTCGCGCTCCTAGTTGCAACCATGAACCGACACCGGTGTCGGAAGTGAATTACCCCTGGTGATTTTAATAGTTATAGTTTTATCCGATTCCAATCAAAATGGAAGATATGTGAAATACTATGAAACAAAAAATTGCAGTTTTTTATACGAGAATAGTTTTCTTCGTTTGAAAACC
>QMVZ01000115.1 GCA_003661365.1 Thermoproteota archaeon
TCTACTCCTAACTCTCTTGCAACACTTACGTTTACAGATGTGGATCTGTCCTTTAAGGAACCTGTTGGATTAACTGTCTCATCCTTCAGGTAAAGGTTTCTTACACTAACTTCTTCGTTGATCCTCTCGCATTTTATTAGAGGAGTGTCTCCTTCCCCTAGACTTACTGGCCTATCAACTGGCATGAATTCCCTCCATTTCCACATACTTCTTTCTCTAAAGGGGAGATCCTCAATACGAAATGCTTCTGCTATTCCGTCGTAGTCATATTTTGGGTCTAAGAAGCCGCCACATCTTGGACAGAGATAAACTTCCTCTTTCCCATAGGTTGCTCCGCAGCTTAGACATTTTAGATGAGTAAAGTAGCTTCTCGGATCCTTTTTTTCTACTCCTGAATGCGTATTAGCTTCCATTTCTCAACAACCCTTCCATCTTTCAAGAACTCAGGCTCTCCTACCATCTCAGCCCTATATCCTTTTCTCTTCAAGACAGCAAACATCAAACTGGTTGAGACGTGCGGCGGTACCATCCCTTCCTTTATGAGTCTCCTTGCTCCTTCAGCTATAACAGGTTCGTACATTATATACTCTACCATGCTTTCTCCTTTCTTTTCAACATTTATCTCCTTGACATAGCCAGAAGAGCTCAGAAAAGAAGCTAGTTTTCTTAGACTTTCAAACACATCGGCTTCCTCTAGCTTCAATTTCTCCCAGAGTTCATTAACTACAATCTCGCCCGATCTCCAGACAACATTCCAAGCTCTTTCTCCTATAAGCTCAAATATGGCCTTGTAAATTGCATAGAGTTCCAAATCAAAGAATTCTGGAGTTATCATTCACCAACCCCCCATTTGCTTAAGAACATTATCTGGGACTTTACCCTTTTCCACGTCTGAAATTGCATTATCTATTATCTCTAGGGCCTTTTCAAGTTCTTCCTCTCTAATTGTAAGAGGAGGCGCTATCCTTAGGACATTTCCAAATCTTCCTAGGGTAGCTAAAACCAATCCGTTTTCCCAAGACCTCCAGCATATCTTGAGAGCTGCTTTTCTATCTGGCTCCTTGCTTTCTCTATCTTTGACCAAATCGACACCTATCAGAAGACCTTTTCCTCTTACATCTCCTATTAATTCATGTTCCTTTTTTAAGCTGTTAAAGTGATCCATAATCTTCTTTCCTAGCTTTTCAGCTCTTTCTGCAAGTCTTTCTTCCTGTATCACCTCAATTGTAGCTAAACTTGCTACGCAGGATAGAGGATTGGCTTGAGTTGTGAAGAAGTTTAGGGGAGCCTCCCACTTCATAAGATCTGCTCTAGCTACCACAGCACTTAGAGGCATTCCTGAGGCAATTGCCTTTGCTAAGAGAATTACATCTGGGCTTAAGTTCCAGTGTTCTGCAGCAAACATCTTACCGGTTCTAGCAAAGCCTGTCTGGACCTCTTCGTCGATGAATAAAATTCCGTGTTTTTTGCATATGTCTTGCAGTCTTGGGAGGAAACTACCTGGTGGGACTATAATTCCAGCATCTCCTTGAATAGGCTCAAAAATTATTGCTGCTACCTCTTCTGGAGGTATAAACATGTCAAAAAGTGTCTCAATGTATTTAAGGCACTGCATATTGCAAGGTGGCTCGTGTCCAAAGTAACATCTATAACAATCTGGAAAAGGAACGTGATAGAACTCTGGGAGTAATGGGCCCACCTTCCTCCTCATCTTCAGAGAAATGGCTGAAGCACTTAGAGCTCCAAAAGTAGTTCCGTGATAGGACCCTATGAATGACATTATTTTTGTTCTTCCTGTAGCTGTTCGGGCCAACTTGATGGCTCCATCGTTTGAGTCAGAGCCACTTAAACCAAATGCGACCTTCTTTGGGAATTCTCCTGGAGTGATCTCTGTAAGTTTTTCTGCAAGTTTAACAACCTCTTCATAATACATGTAAATAGAACAGCCATGAATAAACCTGTCAAGCTGTTTTCTTATAGCTTCAACCACTTTAGGATTTCTATGTCCAGTATTCGTAACGGCCGCGCCTGAAAGGAAATCTATGTATTCTTTTCCGTCTGCATCCCAGATCTTAGAGCCTTCTGCCTTTGAGACAACCAAGGAGTAATATCTTATTCTGTCCGCGGGTGAGAAAACCTTACTATCTCTCTCAACGACCTTTTTACTTCTCGGACCTTCAGGAGATTGCATCAAATCTGAAAACTCTGATAATTAATTATTTCTTCCTCCAAGTTATGTGAGTTTATCCCTGTAACAGTTGGTTTCTTCGGATCAAATCCACGAATCAGCTTTGAAATAAATGACAGGCGACGAAATGCCCATCCTTTACCTCATTAAAATCAGGTTCGATTTCCCTGCACTTATCTGTTGCAAAGGGACATCTTGGGTGAAATCTACATCCGGGAGGTGGATTGATCGGATTTCCTACTTCTCCTCTTATTCTAATCTCTTCTCTCTTGTAAGTCGGATCGGGTACTGGAACAGCTGAGATTAACATTTTAGTGTAGGGATGAAGAGGGTCTTTTACCAGATCTAAGGTGGCTCCAAGCTCAACCAATTTTCCGAGATACATTATTGCCAGCTTGTTGCACAAATAACTTGCTACGGATAGATCGTGTGTTATATACAAATATGTAAGGTTGAACTTATCCTTTAATTCAATCATTAGATCCAAAATGGAGGCCCTTATCGATACATCGAGCATTGAAACAGGCTCGTCGGCCACAATAAACTTGGGCTTGAGTATGATTGCTCTAGCAATTGCAACCCTCTGCCTCTCTCCTCCACTTAGTTCGTGAGGGTATTTGAAAAGATAGTCCTCTGGTGGCGTTAGTTTCACAGCTTCTAGCATCTCGTATATAATTTCCAGTTTTTCCCTCCTATTTTTTCCGATTTTATGGATAGAAAGAGGTTCATTTATGATGTCTTTTACCGTCTTCTTTGGGTCTAAAGATTTGTAAGGATCTTGAAATATCATCTGCATCTCTCTTCTCTTCCTCATCAGCTCTCTGCCACTTAGAGAGAAAATATCTTCCCCCTCAAAGTAGACACTCCCTTCGGTTGGCTCTACAAGCCTAAGAAGGAGCCTTCCAGTTGTCGTCTTGCCGCATCCAGACTCACCTGCTAGCCCGAAGATCTCTCCTTTAGAGATTGTGAAGCTCACTCCGTCGACAGCGTGTACATACTCGGCCTTTCTGGAAAATATCATCGAATGTAATCCCTTCCTCACTGGAAAGAGCTTTTTGAGGCCTTCAACTCTTATGAGAGGATCCATTTTAACCACCTATCAAATGACATGCAACAAAATGCTTGTTTCCGATGTTAACTAGGTGAGGCTCGACTTCCCTGCACTTATCTGTTGCAAACGGGCATCTTGGGTGAAATCTACAGCCAGGAGGCGGATTTATAAGAGAAGGTGGCTGTCCTGGAATGCTCTCAGGTTTCTTCCCTGGGTTAAGGATGTTTGGAAATGAGTTAATTAGGCCCTTGCTGTACGGATGTTGGGGTTCTTTGAAAAGAGATATAGCATCTGCATACTCCACAATTTTTCCAGCGTACATGATGGCAACCGAATCGCACATTTGAGCAATTACCGATAGATCATGGCTAATCAGCATTATTGAAAGTTTTAGCTTCTTCTGTAATTCCTTCATGAGATCGAGCACCTGCTTTTGAACTATCACGTCTAAGGCTGTAGTGGGCTCATCAGCTATGACAAGTTTTGGATTGCAACTTAGGGCCATGGCTATCATCGCTCTTTGCTTCATTCCGCCACTAAACTCGTGGGGATAATTCTTGGCTCGAGAGGGATCTATACCCACCATCTCAAGGAGTTTTTCAGCCTTCTCCCATGCTTCCTCTCTTGATATGTTCTCATGATATAGTATTGCTTCTACTATCTGATCTCCAACCCTGTGCACTGGATTGAATGCATTCATCGCTCCTTGAAATATCATGGATATTTTCTTCCACCTTATTTGATTTAGCTCCTCTTTTGTCTTTTTTAGAAGATCTTCCCCCTCAAAGACTATTTCTCCATCCACGATCTTTCCAGGATCTTTTATTAGACCCATTATTGATAGAGCTGTTGTAGATTTACCGCATCCAGACTCACCTGCAAGACCAAAAGCCATACCTTCATCTATGTGAAAGCTAATCCCATCAACAGCCCTTACAACTCCTCTAAGAGTGTAGAAGTAGGTCTTCAAGTTGTTGACTTCAAGTAATGACAAGTTCTTCACCTCTGTCTTAATCTTGGATTGATTATCTCGTCGAGAGCGTATCCGATGAAAGTAAGGCTAACCCCAACTAGCGTTATGCATACTCCGGGTGTCACAATCCACCACCAAGCACCCCTTATGAAACCTCCAGCAACCTGAGCGTAGTAAAGAATCATCCCCCAGCTCTGGTGGGTTGGATCACCCAGTCCAAGGAAGCTCAGGCCAGCTTCGGAGATTATGGCACCTACCATCCGAAGAACGGTGTTAGCTAATATTATAGGGAGCACGTTAGGTAGGATGTGGCTTACGATTATTCGTATGTGTCCAGCACCTATGGACCTTGCAGCTTCAACGAAAGCCTCTTCTTTCAAGGAGAGGGTTTGAGACCTCACTATTCTTGCTGTACTGGGCCAACTCACTATTGCAATAACTAAAGCTAAGTTCCATATGCTTTGGCCGAGATATGCCGCGATTACAATCATTAAAGGAATCGTTGGGAGTATCAAGATTATATCTGTGAGCCCCATCAGAATGTTATCTATGGTCCCGCCGAAATATCCTGAGATCATGCCCACTGTTACGCCAATTAACGTTGCACTTAGAGATGCAATGAAGCCAACAAGCAGGGATATCCTTGTTCCCCAAATTATTTGACTTAAGATGTCCCTTCCCATGTCATCTGTCCCTAACGGATGCTCTTTGCTTGGTCCTGAGAATGGTTCTCCTGTTTTTCTTTGCCAAGGGTCATACGGGGATATTAGAGGGGCTGTCAGTGCAACTGCTACAAAGAAAAGAAGCATTCCGAGGCCTATCAGCCCTATTTTACTCCTTCTATAAAGTTTCCAAAATTCCTTGATGGATCTCCCCAAAAGATGTAGCTTTTCCTTAAAGGGGCTTATTTCTATGCTTTCTGCCTTCTTCAGTTGGGTAGAAACGAGGTTCATGGTCCTCCCTTCCTAATACTTTATTCTCGGGTCCAATTTAGCATAAAGTAGATCTGCTATGAAATTGGCCAGTATAACCGTGATAGAAAGTATGAAAAATGCGCCTTGCAGTAAGGGATAGTCTCTGTGGAGTACTGCTTGATAGA
>QMVZ01000116.1 GCA_003661365.1 Thermoproteota archaeon
GAATGTTCCCTTCTTCATTTACGAGCACGATATCCTCTTCTTTCATTTCTTCACAGCCAATTATACTTGGAGTTATGAAGTAGGCTTTGCCCAGAAGTCTATTTTGATCGTTGGAATATAAGATCTTATGAGGGACAACATGGTCATCGATGCGTTAACGTTCATATTTAATCGATTTTATAGCTGCGCTAATTTGCGTGGGTTTGCTGGTGTAAGTGCGTTGCTGACTTGTATTTTCGGATGTCTAAGGTTGATTAGTTTGGGGAGTGTCAAGACTTTTGGCTGAGTATAATGTTGAGGAGGGTGCTTATGGAGATGAGATTTCAGATCGCTCTGCGCGAGCATTTGGACCTGAAATATACGAGTTGGCAGTACAGGCACCATTGAATGTCTGTTTGGATTACTCCCAAATGAAAGATCATCACTCGTGATCGTCATGATAAGTGAATTTTTCTTGTTAGATGTTGTTTGGCTTCACAATAGGTATATATAGGTTTTTTCGTAGAGGAGGATTAAAGTTTGGGTTGTGGTTTGTATGGATGGTTTTGTGGGTTTTGTTAGGAGATTGGCGGATGATGCCTTGCTTTACACGTCTCTGTTGAGGGCTGGTTTGGATGTGGTGAGAGGTTGTATCGAGCTTGCGGATACAGGTGAGGCTGTGACGGTTGTTGTTGGGGATGTGGTTGAGGTTGTTGAGGGTTGTGTTGATCCAGACTTCAAAATACCGATGGATAGCGGAGTTTTTAAGAAAATCTTTAAAGGTGAAACAGACGTCTTTGCGCTTTCGGTTAAGGCTAGGGCTGGTGAGACGCGACCGGTGGAATTCGAGTTGTACAGTGAGGATGAGTGTGTTTTGGAGGCTTGTAGAGCCTTCTTTACCTACCTCTTCGTTCCAGGTAGGATTAAGGTGAAGAGTTTGACCTCAGAGTTGGCCGGTAGGGCTCATGGAGCGCATCCGATACCCCTGATCTACTGGGATGGTTTTCGCTCCGCTTGGTATCTGGTAAGGGCCGGAGAGGTTCTTAACAGGGAGAGCGTCACGCATCCGTGGCCTGAAACATTCATAATTCTCCGGGGGAGGGGTAGAGCGGTTGTGGGTGATGAGAAATTCGATTTGAAGCCGGGTATGGTGATCTACATTCCCCCAAACCTTGTTCATCAGGTTTGGGCGGAGGAAAATGTGGAGTTGATTTGGATGGCGTGGCAGGTTCGATGAGGATTTGTGAGATGCCTCTTTCTCTGCCCTTGACGTGAAGTTAGATGTTGATTTCTGGTGCCTCGTGTTTAGGAGAGTGTTGCTGACGATTTGATCTTTACACTTTTCTTGATTGTTTTTGGCATGTGAGTAAGATCATCTCTATTTTTTGTGGGTTTAGAAGTTTTGACGTCTCAGCGTTTGGAACTGTCTCATATATCTCGGCCATGCCCATGATAGCAGAAGCTGGAAGGGGAAAGGGGATGCTTTTTGGCATCATGCACTTCTTCGAGTACTTAGCTGGCTTTGCTGGAACAGGTGCAAGTGCTTTGATTTCTGAGAGATATGGCCTCTCAGAGACGTTCTTTCTAGCTGGCATTCCCCTCATTTTAATAAGCACTTTAATCTTACTAATAGTAAGGGAAAGAAGGATCAAAACAAGAAAACGGGTAGGGTTCTCCTTTTTCGCAGACCTTAAAGCAATAAAGAACGAGTCTACCTTGGCTAGGTTCTGCGCAATAAAGTCCTTGGATGCCTTTGCTTTCGGCTCAGCCTCCTTTATACCAATGCTTGGATCTAGGATAGGTCTCTCCTACAGGGAGATCTTCTCAATATACTCGATGAGGTCAGGTATGAGACCCTTATTTCTTTGGCAGGAGGTTTTCTTGCTGATAAAGTGAGGAGAAAGTGGCTATATGTGGGAACATTTGTGATTTCAACCATTTATTTCCTATTCTTGTTTCTCTCAGTCTTTAACAGTGTATTCTTCTTTTTAGCCTTCATAGCCCTATCAACAAATCCTCTGTTCGTTCCTGGGTTGTTGGCTTACACAATGGACTCGTTTCCCGAAGAAGACAGATCAAAAGCACTAGGAATTGAAGGTACCTTTACAAGCATCTTTGCAACCCTAGGACCCTCTTTTGCAGGTTTCATGGCTCCAAACGATTTGATGGTTCCCTTCTTTATATCAGCTATTATTGAGGTGATGGTTCTGATGATAACCTTTACCTTGCCGTGACGAGAGAGGAGATCCTTAGAACTAGACATCAGCGCCCTTAGCATAAATGTCTATTCGAAAACTGAACGTGCGCGTCTTAAATCTGTATCGAATCTCCATT
This sequence comes from Thermoproteota archaeon, assembly GCA_003661365.1. Classification (GTDB taxonomy): domain Archaea; phylum Korarchaeota; class Korarchaeia; order Korarchaeales; family Korarchaeaceae; genus QMVU01. The sequence continues at coordinate 2,314 of QMVZ01000116.1, forward strand.
TCATCCTGAATCGGGTAGTGGAAAGAGGATTTTGTTAAAAATAAAAAAACAATATGATCTAAATTTTTATATAGGTAGTACTTCGAAGTACTACTATGTCCAGTAAACAACTGATAGTCAGAGTGACCCGGAAAGGTCAAGTCACAATTCCAAAGAAGTTCAGAAATATCTTAAACATAAAAGAAGGAGACTCTTTATATGTAAGACTTGATGGAGATAAGATAGTTTTCACAAAACCAGGAATTCCAGATCCTGGGGAACCTGTTGGAGAGGAGGAATATAACAGGATAATAGGCCTTCTCGAGGAGGAAAGGAGGAAGTGGTCCTAGTTCTAGACACCAGGTTTCTCATAGCGCATACTTTTCCTCCATCCAATGAAGATAGAAAAAGACTGAAAGTTTTTTCCTCTAAGATAGCGAGGGAGGAAATTCTCATACCTTCCGTAGTGGCTATAGAGTTCCTGAAGCTAGTTGGTTTGAGGCTTGGAAGAGAAGCGACAGAAGTAAGGATTAGACAATGGCTCAATACGTGTGCAAGAATACCTAGCTTTGGAGAGGAGGAATCTTTCTTGGCTGGTAGAATGGCTTTATCGCACAGGGATGTACCTTTGGCCGACGTGATGATTGCTGCAATCGCTAAGCTCCATAAAGCAGAGATCGTTAGCGATGATCCACACTTCTTTGAACTTGGAGTAAGGACGGTTTGGTACAAGTAAGAGTCATTTGAAGCATTGTAGGTTTCTCGAAAAAATAGCCAAATATGCTTTGAGCTGGCAGCTTTGATTATAACTCTGCTACGTACTAAGCTTCAAGAGCACTAAAATTATTGCCAAGATGCACCAGAAGCTTGAGTTATGTCATCAAAATAGTAGAGAGAGGCATGTTAGCGCTCCCTCACACTTCTGAAATTCGCTCATGTCCAAGGTGATGACCTCATATCCAGCTTCCCTTACAATCTTTTCGGACTTTGGAAATCCCCTTGCCATCAAGACGAACTCATCGATGGCAAGAGCGTTGGCCGCGTAGGCCTCATCTTCTGGCACTACTAATACCCTGAACCCTTCAAGAACAGGATGGTTAGCGTATTTTCTCGTTGAAATGATCACTCCATTCCCCAGATATGAGATATAGCTTTTGAGATGAACGATGCTTTTGTCCAAGACTGTTTTAACCTCAACCTCGAACCATTTCCTTAGTTGATTCACCCCTTCTTCGTTGGTCCTCTGGGTTACTCCACATATCAGGTGATCCTCAAGATGAAGAACATCCCCGCCCTCGATTGTTGCAGGAGAAATGGCCCTCTTAACTGGCATATATCCCTTTAAAACTCCAGAACTGCTTCTTCCTCTCCACGTCGGCTCTTTTTCGCCGTTCTACATATTAGAGCCTTACCTCCGTATATTACTGCATTATCCTCTACAAAGCAAGAATCCGGATGAAGATCGTCCCTAGGAAGATGAATTATCTCTAATCCTAATTCGGACAAAATCCTGCAGTATTTCTCGTGTTGTCTTCTGGCAAGGGATAAATCTATGGTGTGGCGCATAGGATGCCTCGAGATACAATAAGCGTAACTATTGCTTGGCTCTCGAACAATCGCATGTTTTGGCATCAATTGCATAGGCGCTTATAATTCCAAAAATTATTTCTTGATTGAGAAATGCTTTAGAGCCTAAAGATAAGAACTTTGTCCGAACTTGAAATCAAGCTAAAATGGTCGTCATAACTTTCTAACTCTACAAAAACCTCCTTAGAAAGTAATATGCAAATACATTATTCTTCTAAATACGCTTTCCAGCAAATTTCCTATATGAAACTAATTTTCGGAACAGATATGACTAAAAGCCTTGGTGCTCAAACACATATTGATTGGTGTCATTTTGACGGCGATAGGCTTCTGCATATCATGAGATATGCAATGCTCAGCCCCAGAAATCCAATTATAACAGCTAACAAACGGATGTTCTGTAAGAGAGGCTTTGGTCTTCCTGGGCCTCCGCCAGCAAGCACTATTGCCTCGTTAAGTTCTGGCATTAAATCCTCAAAATTTTCTCCATCAAAACTGAATAGATACCCCCATCTACGGCTCCAGAATGAAGATCGCTTATTTGCAGCAATAAGCCACCTTCCGTCCCCCCAAATGACTTGCCCTATGTTAACTGGCCACCTGGATTTCCTGAAATTTATTAGAGAGAGGCCTTTTGGAGGCTTAACCAATTCTGCTCTCTTTCCATCATACTTAAGCAAGCAAGCCTCTGCAGGTACATTCGAAATGGGCCTTTTGTATGAAACTAGCCAGTGATCTCCGTTCTAGTCAGCATAAATCGGGATAAAGGATCTCAAACTAAGGTTCGAGAGATCTGCCGCGAGCGTTAACCTACTTCCTTCCAGCTTCATTAGCTTTCCCTTGGTACAGATTAACCAATATTCTCCGTTCCAATTCCAGCATATGCGCCAGTAATCTCCGTTCCAGTCGGGGCCCCAATTTGACCTTATTTCTTCCAATATTGGAAGAGGTTGGCGTCGACTTCAACTTCCTCGAACTTCTTTCCATTGAAGAGAAGTAGCCTGCCCTCAGAAGAAAAGGAAAGCCAGTGCGTGCCATTTGAAATTTCCTTCCAAATATAGGGCAATTGTCTCTGAAGGATGGGTAGCCTCCACAAAAATGTTTTCTTAGGAAGGGTCCAGCTCAAGTTAACCAGTTTCTCTCCATCATAAGCGAAGGCCGAACAATAGTAAACCCCGCTTATCCCCAACCAGTACTTTCCAGTCCAGATTATGTGCGAATGGACTCCCTCTATGTCAACTCTCCTTACAACGCTGAAGTTAGAGCCATCAAGCCTGACTAACCAGCCATCTGAGGTGCCAATAAGCCAGTACTCACCATTCCAATCAATTGCTGTTTCACTCCTAGCCTCTCCCTGCGCCTGCCATTCTTTATTCTC
>QMVZ01000117.1 GCA_003661365.1 Thermoproteota archaeon
AGAGCTGTTTTGAGGATGGCCACATCCCCAAATGGAGTAACAGCAGCTAAAGGAGCAATTGGTATCCCCTTAACGTGAGTTGTGGAGATCGCTATTTCTGGTTTAGCCCTTCCACAAGCGTCCCCGTCAACAGTAACCTTGTCTAAGGACGCTGCAACGAATAATGGAAGCAACATATTGCCGGCCCCTATCTCAGAAGCTAATATAGCCACAGGCTCCTTCTCCAAGAAATTAGCAAGCTCTTTCACAGCCTCAAGCTCTGGCCTTTCTATCTTCTTAGGATATCTTTCAACCCTCTTCTTTATGTCTTCTTCAACCCCTCCTCCTACACGACTAACTATAAAGACCAGAGAGTCCTCACTGAGCTCATTTAATGGAGCTATTCTTAGTTTCAGGCCCTGTTCCTCTGCTTGCTTTAATATCTCGAGAGCTAACTCAACTGAGCCTCCTCCACCGCAACCAAGTATCTCCGCACCTAGTATAAGGTCCCTAACCTCATCACTTGTAAGTGTCTTCATCTTGCCGTCGTGTCAGGGGAAAACTATATTTTTGTCGTTTTGTTCCAGCGAATTAAATGCGTCCAATCAAGCGCTTTCTCTTGATCAAAAAGTTCCCAGCTCAGTAATTCCCTCATGTGTTTTCAGAGGTTTCTTTTCTTATCTTCTCTAAAGCCCAAACGATCATTTCTCTGGCCTCCTCTAGTTTGGATTCATCGAATGGGCTATCCACCTTTGACTCAAGGAATCCTGGATAGAGGCACCTTAGGAGAAAATCAACGGCCTCAACCGCTTTAAAATCCCCAAAAACCTTAGCAGCTGCCATAATGCAGTTTAGAGAGGCCTTTTCTGCCTTTTCTATGATAGCAGGAACGCTCTCTACAGCATTTAATTTTCCCAACTCTGATATTACGCACTCTAGTTCAGAAGAACTTAGATCTTGATCCATTTTGTAGATTAAATAACGAATTTTCAGCTCATCGGGTAGTTCTCTGGCGAAAAAGGGTCTGTAAATGCTTCCACTCTTGTCTTGCCAGAGGAACCTAAGACCGATCTCACCTTTTCCCTCGAGAATCCTAAAGATAGCTTCTACTAACTTTTCATCGACTGCAAGAAGCTTATCATATAGTTCTTCTACTAGCCCATGATTCATGTCTATCAGTTCTCTTATGGCTGAGCTTCTGATTTCTGGGTCATCACTTAACAAAAGAGGAACGTATTTCAAAAGTCTGTTATCCTTCACTTTGCCGTCGAGAGAACGATTTCGTTCGATTTTAGGGTCTTTAAAGATGAAATGATGCGATACAACTACTTCAGGTTTCTCTCCTTCCTCTGGAGGCAAAGCGCTTCCCCGCTCTTCAACCCTTAACAGGTACTCCTTGTCCGGATAGAGGCACCACTCGTAGATCTTAAGCTCCCTTCCGATAGAGGGGATAGAAACACCCCATAGTTCCCTTATTTTCTCCCTAATCTCTTCTTGTTCTTCTCCTATGACAATCTTTTTCGCATGAGTAGGTGGAAACTCCATCTTGACTAAACCCACTTCGACAAGAAAGCCCTTGATTGAGACGTAGAATTTACCCTTAGAATGTGCGGTTCCAACGTGAAAGCTAGCTCCTTCTACCTCGAAATATCCCTCAGCCCTGAAATAAACGCACTCTCTTCCGGAAAAAGGTGCTTTTATTGGAGAATCTGAGGAAAGTTTTGTCGTTATCTTTCGCTTACCTGAAAACACAAGGGTGCCATCAGACAGCCTCTTGTCAGCTATAGAGCCAATATCGGAGGTGGCTATCTTTCTTTTGCTACCTCTCTCGTGATTGCTGCGTTCGTTCATTAATCATCTTTACATTTTGTAGTTAAAAATCCAATAAGCGATCTGTTGTTGTGTGTTTATTTCATGTCACAAAGATAAAAGGAGGATTCTCCTAGTCAATGTTCTACTCGAAAAATTGGATCAAACCCCCTTGCTGTTTAAGTTAATCAAGCAATCTGGCCTGCGTTAGAGGAACAAGGCCCCTGACTCCGCTTATCTCTTCATAAAACCTTAGGACTTTCCATATGTTTCTCTCGATCGTGAATCTAAACTTGGATCTGGAAGTCCTTTCCTTTACCAGCAAGTGTTCACCTTTCTTTAGCCATTGAGACAGTTCATCCAATTTGCTGAAGATAAAGCCTACACCGTGCTTTTCTATGAATTCCTTGATTGTTTTGTGGGGGAAAGCGAGAACTGGAAGGCCACACGCTATGTATTCAATAACCTTGTTTGGAAGGGCAACATCCAAATGCCTTCTGTTCTTTTCGTTTGCGTTAAAACCAGCCCAACCGAAATCATATTGAGTTATCTCTGTTAACAGCCTCTTTCTCTGCAGATGACCATGATAGTGGATGAACCTGCTTTCTTCAGCGATCTTCTTGTAAGTCTTGTCCTTGACGCTTAGCTTAGATGGATATATGTGAACATGCATTTCCTCTTCGGCTATTTCCTTGAAGATTCCAACCAAGTTGTACTGGTTCTCCTTCATCAAGCTAGTTAGGGTCCCTATGTAGATGATATGAACTTCTCCGTCCTTTTCGGATAGCTTTTTTCTTGGGTTTCTAGGGACAACTGATTTGGAAATGTAACTAGGGAAGACAAGGTCTTTCTCGGGATCCACATCATATCTGCTCTGCATGTAATCCCTCATCCCTTCAGATACATAGATCCTAGCATCGCTTCTCTCGACAGCCAATCTTTCCTCCCTTGGATAAACCTCCATTATTCTCTCCTCATCGTCATCTAGGTAGTACCCAGTACTTCTAAGTGAAAGGGCCTCGTGACAATCGTGTATTACGGGTATAGATCCTTCAACTGCCTCTATTGCTGCAATTGTCAGGAAATCCGGGGCGTTATGGCTGTGTATCAGGTGTGGTTTGTATTTTTCTATCAATCTCTTGATAGAACCCTCAAGATTTTCCATATCAAGCTTCTCAAAAGAGTTAAAGAACTCATCTCCGTAACCGTAAAGCCTGCTAAGCCTATGATAGATGTAGCCGAAGATTAGCTTTACTCTATCCTTTAAAGCCCACCTCAGCCCCTTTGCATACTTTAAAGCTCGTATACAGGGCTGAGGCTGAAGGAAAAGGATTTTAATATGTCTAAAATTTCTATTTGAGATTGAATTTTCATTTAACTTCATAAAATCAGGCCCCTATGTAAGCATGATGATCATCAGTTTTAAATATTACAAATATAGATTCTTAGGGATTTTTTGGGCTAAAAAAACGTAAATCTATGGTTAATATGCCGAGAACGCCTTTTTAAACAGGAATTGCGCTAGACAATTATGTTTATTAAAGATATATCTAAATATGATATATGACGGTTTTGTTGTCTGAGAGCAGATTGATGGGAAGTGGTGATAGGAGGGCTTGATTGAGGAATCAAAAATCCAAACAGGTCGAGCAAAACACTTGCTTAAGTTAAGACTAATGAATTTCATGGAACGAGAATGTACTTGTAAGGTAGAGGACAAGATCTCTGAAATTGAAGGGGTTCTGAGCGTATCTCTTGATCCTATAAGCGGCCTTCTTTTAGTTGAGGTCGAAGATCCTTCTATAGAGCAACACATAACCATGGTTCTGCGTGATTGCGGATATTCTTGCATGAAAGAGATTCCTGTACACGTTCATCCCAAAGTTCGTGAGGAGAAAGTTGTCCCTCACAAGCACCCTGCCAAGGAAAAGAATCATCACGCCATGATGGAGGCAGAGATGAAGAGAAAATTCTTCATCTCCATGCTTCTCACAATTCCCGTCTTAATTCTTTCCCCTTCAGTCCAATCTTTGCTTAACATATCGCTACCATCTTTTCCAGGATCAGATCTTCTTCTTTCAACACTTGCAACTGTAGTCGTCCTTTATGGAGGCAAGATATTCTTTGAAGGAGCTGTAAAATCAATCAAAAGAGGAATCTTGGACATGAACGTGCTCGTCACAGTGGCTGTTTTGAGCGGCTATCTTTACAGCTTGGGCTCCACCTTCCTATACAAGTCAGTTGACTTTTACTGGGAGATCACGACCCTTGTAATCTCCTTCTCTTTGGCCACTGGATGGAGATGAGAGCTATTAGAGGGGCATCAGGAGCACTTAGGGAGCTTGTTGAACTAATTCCTTCGACAACAAATTTGGTGAAGGATGGAGAGGTAGTTGAGGTCCCTACTGAAACCCTAAGACCTGGAGACGTAGTTCTAGTCAGGCCAGGCGAAAGAATTCCAGTTGATGGTACCGTGATTTCCGGTCAGACAAGCGTCAACGAAGCCATGATCACGGGAGAATCTAAACCCGTTTCTAAAGCTACTGGCGATCGAGTCATAGGAGGAACCATAAATGAGGAGGGGGCTATTAGAGTAAGGGTAGACAGCACTGGCGAGGACACAGTTCTCTCACAAATAGTCAGGCTTGTTGAGGAGGCACAAGCCACCAAGCCAAGGGTCCAAAAACTTGCAGATAGTGCCGCCCACTACCTTACCATAATAGCCCTGCTGGCCGGTCTCTTGACCTTTTTAGTCTGGAAGTTTGCAATGAATGCATATACAGCCATAGCAGTTACTCTAGCGATAACCGTTATTGTAATAGCGTGCCCCCATGCGTTGGGCCTTGCTATTCCAACTGTCACCTCGATAGCTTCAGCGCTTGCAGCTAAGGCTGGAATACTGATAAGAAACGGCGAAGCCATGGAGCTTGCCACTAAGCTTGATGTTATCGTCTTTGATAAGACAGGAACACTGACAAAAGGTGAGGTCGGGGTAACCGACGTCATCACAGTTCAAGGAGTAAGCGAGGAAGAGCTGCTCAGAAAAGCAGCTTCTGTAGAGTTGAACTCGGAGCACGTGATAGCCCAAGGAATTGTGAAGAAGGCGAAGGAGATGGGCCTCGACCTATATGATGTCAAGAATTTTGAGGCCATTCCAGGTAAAGGGGTAAAGGCGCGCATCGGCGATGAGCAAATCCTCATTGGAAATGCCAACCTTGTTAGGGACCTTGGAATTGATCTTAACAATTGGGAGGCGGACGTTGAGAGGTTGGCATCTCATGGGAAAAGCTTAGTTTTCGTAGCTTCTGGAAATAAGTTGGAGGGAATAATAGGCCTTGCAGATCTGATAAGAGAGGAATCTAGGGAAGCTGTCGCAACCCTCAAGGAAATGGGCATAAAGGTGATCATGCTGACAGGAGATAACAGACAGACCGCGAGCTATGTAGCTGAACAGCTTGGCCT
>QMVZ01000118.1 GCA_003661365.1 Thermoproteota archaeon
AGCTCCTCCTTTATCTTAATAATTGCTTTCCTTAGGTGATCATAGCTATAGCCCCTCAATTCGCATAAGGCCCTTGCATCTGGAGGAAGGTCTGAGCACTTGTCTGGACAAGGCCTTTGGGTCAGCCAGCCTTGGAACACGAAGTCTGCCTTAACTTCCTTGAGTATTTCTATGACTTCCTCCAAGCTCCTGTTTATTACCTTACCGTCAGTAACGTACCTGTACTGGACAGCAACTTTCACATTGAGGAGCTTTTTCCTAGCTTCCTCCTTCCTAGCTTCCTCCATACCTCTTCTAAGGTAGAGGTATAAGGTAGTTGCAAGGCAGATGGATACTAACAAAGTGGCCAAGAGCCATCTAGGCATTATCCTCACACCGCAATCTCTGTTTTAACAGTGAATTGTTTTGACAGTAAAGTTATAACAATTTTTAGTGAAGAGCTCCAACCAGGCGGAGGAATCAACCAGGGTCTTCGCCACGATCCTCCTCCGTTAATGGACTTACTTTGCTCCTACCAACTCAGATCAGCACAATGGGGCTAATGATCGTTTTGAAGTCTACGAGAAGATCTTCTAAGCTTAAGAAGCTTAACTTAGAGCAAGAAAGCTTGAAATCCAATCTCTATCCTCTACAGTTAACTCTAGATTCACCGTAAACCTGTACAGTTTCACAAAAATGTCCACAAGCTCTTTGTAGCTGCGCGCGTGTCGGGTCGAAGGGCTAGATGAGAAAAATTCCACAAATAAAAGGGAATTAGTAATGCAAGGTTAAAAGAGCAAAATCAAGGGATACTCTTAAAGGACTCGATTATGGAACTATTCCTTGCTATCATAATATCTCCTAAGACAACCTGCAGAGATTGTCTTTTGACAGATTACAAGTGAATTCATCAAAACAAACAGAATTCGTTTGGTACATCCTTAAAAAGGTCAAATGATTTTTACCAAAGGAATAAAGAAGACGGTGAACAATTTTGAAGGATTCCTGGATTTCTAGAGCAGAAGACCTTATCTCTGAGGCCAGAAACCTTGTAGAAAAAGGGGTTTACTGGCTAGCGTGCTTTCTTTCCCATCAAGCTGTAGAATTCTACTTGAAAGGAATATTAGCAGATAAATTGGGCTTCTTCCCATTTACTCATGACTTGGTGGAACTCCTGAGGGAGATAAAGGGCATCGGTGAGGAAGTTCCTACTAGGGTTTTTGAGTCCGCAGAGCTACTTACACCCCATTACTTAACCTCTCGATATCCAGGAAAAAGAGCCATTGAATATGATGAAAGGAGGGCTAAGCTATGCTTGATGCATGCGGAGGCGATCGTCAATTGGGCAAGAAAACTTACCTCTTGAGGAGAAGGGCCTCGATCATGGGGTATGAGAAAAAATTCAGCGATTACGTTGAGAGGCTAAAGGTTAAGCTCGGACACAAATCTACAATCCTTCTCTTTGGAAGTAGGGCTTCAGGAAAGGCTAGAGAGTCGAGTGATTTCGATGTAGCTGTCATATTACCAGAAATAGAAGATAAACTGGCTTTACTCTATGAACTCATAAGGATCAGGCCAGAGGGACTGCCTGTCGATGTTGTTGCCCTTTCCTTAGAGGAACTTTATGATCCAATATTCAGAAAGATGCTGGATCCCTGCATTATTCTCTACGACGGACTGGGGGTTGGAAAGAAGTTAAGATCTCCAGAGGTATCAACTATTTAGTTAAATGGTGGAGATCTTATGAAATGCCATAGAAAGGCTGGGAGCAAGCCAGCCCAGGAAAAATGATAGAGTAGGGCTACCTGAGAAGCTTGATGATCATAATACAGCATATTTGGAGGAAGATATCACCTCATGGGTACGAACTTCCCGTACCCGGGTCTTCCGAGGAGCCTGCCATCCTCAGCAACAACTTCTCCCCTGAGGACAGTCACCTCAGGGTAACCGACAACCTTCATACCTTCGTAAGGGGTCCAGCCGACCTTGTAGTGAAGGTTCTCGGCCCTTATTGTGACCTCTTTCTTCATGTCAAGGATAACGAGGTCTCCATCCGAGCCCTCCCTTAAAGCTCCTTTTCTTGGATAAAGGCCGAAGACCTCTGAGGGCCTCTGGCACATCACTTCTACTAGCTTCATGGGCGTGATCCTCCCTTTATTCACGCCCTCGCTTAACATAATAGGAAGCAGCGTCTCGACTCCAGGAATCCCACCCCAGGCCTTCCAAATGTCCTCCCAACCAACTTCCTTCTCCTCCTTAGTTCCCGGAGCATGATCCGTCACTACCATGTCTATGGTTCCATCTGCAAGACCTTTCCAAAGAGAAATGACATCGTCCCTCGTTCTAAGGGGAGGAGTCATCTTCAGATAGGGACCCTGCTTCTCAGCGTCCTTTCTAGTGAAGACGAGGTATTGGGGGCATGTCTCAGCCGTTATGCTGATCCCTCTTTCCTTCGCATCCCTAACCAAGACTGTTCCGACGGTAGTAGTCATGTGCGCTATGTGGATGTGCCCGCAAGTTTCCTCGCTTATGTGTATTAGCCTTCTTATTGCTTCTCCCTCAGCCTCTGATGGACGAGAATCAAAGTGGGCCAGAACATCCTTTCTCCCCTCTTCATCCCTTACCTTCGCTACCCATTCCGATATGATAGCGTCATCTTCAGCGTGAACAACAGTTACTCCCTCGACTCTTGAAACCGCTTCTACAATGCATCTAACCCCCTGCCAGTCGACCTTGAATGGCTGGGTGGTGAAGAGCTTGAAGGACTTAACTCCCAACGAAACGACCTTTGGAATCTCCTCCACGTACTCGGGCATCATCATTCCGGCGTGAAAGCTGAAATCTACGACAGATAGCCTCTCTCCCTCCTTTTTCTTCCTTTCTATCATGTCTGAGAGAACTGTCAGAACGAGAGGCATGTCTATTAGTAAGGTAACTCCTCCTGCGGCTGCAGCTTTGCTCCCAGATTCAAAATCCTCCCTGTAGGTGTAATCTGGGTCGTGTATGTGTGAGTGAGCGTCTATAACCCCGGGCATTATCAGCTTCCCATCAGCCTTTATCACCCTCTCGGCTTCTGGAAGCCCCGGTTCTTTTGCTATCTTAACTATTTTCCCTTCTTTTATCGCAATACCTGCCTCAATAATTCCCTCTGGAGTTACAAGCTTTCCCCCCTTCACTACAAGGTCAGCTACCATTAAATGCACCTTCAGGGAAGTTTAACTCCAGATTTCTCCAGCTCCTCCGCTATATCCAACATTCCTAGTCTCTCAAATGTCTCCCTCTTTGGGATGCCTGTCTCAAGGTCCCAGTTTCTGAGCTGGTAGTACTCGTTGAGCATCCTCTCTAAGTTCACAACCTGTCCCTTTGCTGGACCGTTTGGCATGGGCTCCTTTGTGAACCTCTCTGGCAGCGTGTCGTCCTTCCTCCTTATTCCCTCCCTCACGTTGAAAGCCCTCTTTAGGTTCACCATCCTCTCGCCCATGATCATCAGCTCCCTTGGATCTGCAAACCCCTCATAGCCCGTAACGAGCTTTAGTACCTTCGCAAAATCATCTATCCAGAAGACGGGTGGCCAAGAAACAGAGTACCAGCAAACTATCATTGCATCCCTGACTGCGTAAACATCCTCGATTATCTTAACGGCAAGAGCCTTGTACTCCTCGCTCTGTCCATCACAAATTCCAGGAAGCTTGTCTGCGCCGAACCTCTCTGCAGCAACGTCCTCATATCCTAACTGGTCTACAGTTACGAGGGATCTGAGATGGTCGGCGCCCCTCGCAGCAGTTGCATGGGTTAGTCCAGCAGACCTGTGGGCTCTGCCGTCCTGTCCTGAAACTTCAAGCCCCTTTACATGAATCGCGTATTTCTCAGCTCCTTTCCCTATTTTCTCAGCTGCTCTCTTGACCCCTTCAGCCAAAAGGTTTCCAACACCCTCTCTTCTAACGATCTTGTGGATCAGCTCGATAATGGCGTCAACATTACCCCAGCTTAGGTCAAGACCATCTACCTGATCTTTCGAAACTAGTCCCTTCTCATAGCACTCCATCAGGAAGGCTATCGAGGCCCCAGTCGAAATGGTGTCTATGCCATAATCATCACAGAGCCTGTCTATGTAGAGTATGGAATCGACGTCTGCGTTCATCAGGTTTGATCCGAACGCGTACAACGTCTCGTATTCGACATGACCAGCAAGGGTACCAGCGAACTTGCCAGATTCTACCTCAAAGAACTTCTTGCAGGCTATGAAGCACGCGCTACATGCCTTTGTTGCCTTCCAGTACTCTTCTCTAAGCCTGACTGAACCTATCTTCTCGTACTCCTCGAACACGCCGTTCCAGTGGTTCTTCGTCGGCAGCTCACCTATCTGCTGCTTTACCTCAACAAGCATGGGAGTACCGTATTTCCTCTGCTGCATGGCCTGTTCGCACTCAAGTATCCTTCTTTTTGCTTCTTTGGTGAACTCCATAAGCCCTTCAGGGTCAGCTACCTTAACGGATCCAAAGCCTCTGACGGCAATTGCCTTTAGCCTCTTGCTCCCCATTACAGCCCCCATTCCGGTCCTTCCTGCGGCGTCATAAGGAGCTGACATCACTGCCGCATACCTTACTAAGTTCTCCCCTGCCTGTCCTATGGCAAGGATCTTAGCATCTTCGTCACCAAACTCCTCTCTAACTAGCTTCGTCGTTTCATAAACGCCTTTTCCCCAGATCCCCTCTGCGCTCTTTATCTCTACTTTGCCATCCTCGACTTTGAGGTAGACTGGCTTATCACTTCTTCCCTTGACTACTATCATGTCATAACCAGCGTATTTGACCTCGGGGGCGAAATGTCCGCCGAAGTGGGACTCAGCCCAGATCCCTGTTAGAGGAGATTTGGATACGAGAGCCCCTCTTCCGCTTGTGTGCCATATTGTTCCAGTAACTGGACCTGTTACCACGAGCAACAGGTTCTCAGGCGAAAGAGGGTCCGTTTGAGGGCCAACGTGATCCCATAGTATACAGCCCCCTAAGGCAGTTCCTCCTATGTAATCTCGTACATATCGCTTTGGAAGAGGAACTTCCTTCACCTTTTGCTGCGTGAGGTCGACCCACAGCACCTTACCCGCGTATCCCTTCAAGGGAAATGACAAGGTCTACCTTCCTCCCATCAGGATGTCTATTACCTCTGACATCTTCGTAGCAGCCACTCTCCTCTTGTGTAGTGCCATCCTATCAGCTTCTACGAACTCTAAGGCTCCAGTTGGACAGAAAGCAACGCACTGGGG
>QMVZ01000119.1 GCA_003661365.1 Thermoproteota archaeon
TATAATCCAATAAGTCTTTTCACCTCTATGAGTACAAAAGACGCATCTTTAAAGGCCTGCTCTGCATCTTCTGCGCTATAGTCCCGCTCAAAGTAAAAAGAGGTCCTTTTTATCATCTCCCCAGTCTGATAGCCGTGAGTCCCCCTAGATTCCATCCAGCTTATAGCGGGGATACACGGGATGGCCTATCTTTCAATCCTTGAGTTCATTAATTGAATTGCCAAAAAAACTCCTCACTGTAATGATCAAGGTTAATCCTCACACCAAGACCATCCGCATTGGCTAAGGCTCCTTAAGACATCCTTTATTTCTTAGCACAGAGTTAACAAATCTCTAATCTTGCTAGGAGACCTTCAATGCAAAGATACCGTCGCTCACCTCCTTGATCTTCCCCTATCCTTTTTCTTCGCTTCACGGAGGTACTTTAAGTCCTCTATATCACGTGGTCTGCGCATGGCCTCTTTGTTACGTATGAGTTCGTCGAGCCCAATGTAGCAGACGGTAATCCGCTTTTTTCTCCAATGAATTTGTTCTATCACCCGGTTCCCCCACGCTTCCTGAAAGGTGACACCATCGATAGACCCAATCAGATCAAATCGATTTGGTGGAACGCCAAACTGGATAACCATTTCCTCCTTGAATTCATCCGGTCCCTTAATACCTGGGATATCGCCCCGCCAGAATTCCAACAGTGCCTCAAAGAGGCGCTGCACGTTTTCGTCCGTGACTTCATAAAATATGTCCAAGTCGCCGGTAACCCTGGCATACCCATGATAAATTACAGCCTCCCCACCTACAATGACATATTTCACCTCGTAGCGATGGAGAAGGAAAAGGAATTCGCGAATGTCTTCGGAAAAATAGCGTGATTTCAATGGGTATTCCTAGCCCTCCGGACATCGATCCAGATGCGACCGAACGCCTTTTTCTTCAATTCGTAAGCAACCCTTTGCCGTTGCGAAGGTGTCATGGACACGTGCTGCTCAATATCCCAAGCTTCAGCTTCCCGAAAGTCTTTGGATTTGTGGACGATTCGTAGCCTAGGGTCAGTCCTTGAATTTTGCCTTCTCTGCATCCTTACTCCTTTCACCAGGAGAGAAAGGGGTGATATACCCTAAAATCCCTCCCGCCTGCTGTTGAGCCTAAGGATTCCCCTGTTGTCTGAACCAACTCCCATGCGGTGCTGTCAGCCAAGGCAATCATCTAGATTGTCAGCATCACCTTCTCTGCCAAAATTTCTGGAAGAACGATACCAACTACCTTTGAAACATCCATTTGTAGAGTATCCTCTTTTTGGCCTCAGCCCTGATTTTTTGGCTTCTTTGCATAAAAACCGCCTCCAGAAGCTACTTTTCACAACTTCCACACGATCACGTCCTTCCTATTGCCCCAAGGAAGTTCCTTATTTATTTGCATCTACTCATCAGAGATAACCCTTCTCCTGCAAGTAAGCCTTTATTTCATTTGATAACTCTTCTGTTTCCTTTCTAAACTCGACAAAGTCCTCTTTGGTAAACATATATGAAGGGTTATAATCAGCCTCTTCTCTGTACTTCATGAGCTTTGAGAACAAATGAGAGGCTCTGGGCTCAAAGAGACCCTCCTTTATGAAATGAAGGCCTAATAATCTGAGTGCTCCTTCGTGGCTTTTGGGCTCAAGCCCTTTTGTAAGTAGTAATGCTCTTATGTTGTATAAGAGAAAGTAGCAGAGTCTCGAAACAGCATCGTTGAAAAAACCGTTATTGAATAAAAGATTAGCTGCATCCATTGCCTGAGCCGCCCTTTGGACTTCTTCACGAATATTGGCCTTTTTGTTCTCCTCTCTCATAACTTCACACCTTCTCTTTCAATGTCCAGAGCTATCCTTCTTTGCTGTCTTTTGAGGCGATTAAATTCCTCTTCTGAAAGAATTATAGCGGAGATAGGCATAAAGTATCTTAGTTCTATTTCAGCTATTTTTTCGAGTATTTGATGCTTAAGTTCACGAGTAAGTCCCCGAACAATGATGGCTATATCCACATCTGATCCATCGCTGTAATCGCCCCTTGCCCTTGACCCAAAAAGGGTTAATCTTACCATACGATCACCTAAAAAGTCCTGCATGGCCCTTTTCAATTCTGTTAAAATTTTGTCTTCTTCTTTTAAGGAAACAATATTATCAGTCATCATCGGAGCCATGACAGAGATGAGATCTACTCCGCATTATTTTCTCGACTCCTCCACGAATCCCAACACTTCTTTCTTAAACAGCCTGAAATCGTCAAGTTCCGTTGTGAGTGCATTATAGACGAGCATGTCATCAACATCGGCATACTCATGAACCAAAATATTCCTGAAACCCTTCATCTGGCGGAGCCTCTCTCCCATCTTCTTTGAAAAAACTCCTGCCTTAACAAGCTTCACGAACAGGTCGTCCTCTTCAGCCGGAAGTCCGAGGCGCAACCCAGATACAAGCAGGTTGCAGACATCGATCACCACTTCAATGGATATCTGAAGCAATCTCTCACAGGCCCGCTTCTTCTCAACCTGTTGGTACTCCTCAAAGTTGCGGGGGAGGATCTGTTTTAGTTCGGAAAGATAGGAGTCAAGCTCGTCGATTTTCGATAAAATACGTTCTCGATCGACCTCAGCCACGGGCAACCTCTTGCAAATATGTGTAGTAGATGTGTCTGAAATCCTCAAACTGCTGGGCAGTGCGAAAGGCTAGTTGATAAAGCTGATCTTCATCCTGACAAAATAGCACCTTCCCTTCCTTAAGCACCCTGCGTCTGATGTAGAGTGGCAGTTGCTGATAGATCTGCACATCAAAATCGAAGTCCTTCAAATATTCAAGTTTCTTTTGCGAGAGCTCAAGCTCGGTGTACCTCCTTGGCTGAAGGACAAGGCAGATGTCCACATCAGAGTTCGGCCCTTCGTCTCCGCGCACACGGCTGCCGAAGAGAAAAATCGCCAAAAGGTCAGGGTCCCTTCTCCCTTTTTCAATGAACCTTTTTAAGGCATCTTGTAGGGTGGAGTCTTGCATTCTGATCTTCCCCAAAGAACCTCCTCTTTAGTAATTGCAAAACCTATCCCCTAATCTCAGTTAACCTTTTATAGTAAGCATCAATCAAAGCTCTTCCTAAATCTCTTTAAAAAATTCCGTTTTTTCACCAATATTCAAGGCATGTTTAGCAGGAGTTAAGAATTTCTCAGCCTTCTCTAAAGTACTTTCATTCATCTCGTTTGCCTCTCATATGGGGTCGGATCTTGAATCAGAGCTCTCCTCTGCGAAAGGCATCCTGAATCTCCAACGTCTTTTTGGGGAAAAACCTCCTCATTTTATTGGCAAAATAGAGCCATTTCAGCCTGCGCTCTATGGGCCACTTCCTGTATTCGTCAAGCTGCTTGGGGGTTAGATGATAAGTGAAACCTTCTGCCTTCTTTTTTCTCATTTTTTCTCCATAATTGCTTTCAGATATTTCACATCAGCCAGATCCTGTTTGCGCCCCGTGTGTAACTTAAGCTCGATCAAGTCCTGGATAGAAATAACGGGAACTTTTACCCCCTCAAGATCCATAAACACAGCCCTGCTTCTAAGCTCATCATAGGGGAACGGAATATCGAATACGAGGTCGATCTCAGCTATGGGCGTAGTGTCATTGTAAAAGGTCAATGCCTTCATACCCTTATCCCTGATCCAGGAATCCCTCATAGACTCATCGGCAAGATCCTCAGGATTAACTGGAACCCTTGGCCGATAGCCCCAATCTGTTAGCTTCGCAACAGCTTTAATAATATTCCCCTTCTCAAGAAGGACCATAAGATCTATGTCATAGGTCATCCTGGGAACACCGTGAAAGTTGACAGCAACACCTCCTATCACTATATAATCTAGTCCCGAATCGTTTAGCTCTTTAAAAATTGCTCGGTAGTCTAGTTCCATAACTCAAAAGGAAACTTTTAATTACGTATCTTTGGGAACTTCACTAAGATTATCTCCTTTCTTTCCACCTTAAAATCGCCCCTGTAAAGCAAAAGTCCTCTGCCAAAACAGTGAGAAAGGCGAAATATTATACCTCTGTAAAATATTCCTTTAACGGCAAACTCCACCTCCCTACCGTTAAAGGCCTTAAGGCACTTAGAAAGCTCAACCCTGTCCCTCTCATGAGCATGGTGGATTAAAAGGTAGTGCACCCTTTCAAGGCCGATCTCTGCCCCCTTGGCTGCTGCGGCGGCCTCCATGACCTCACATTCGATCACCCTTCCATCTTCTGAGCGAGAAAGGGAGGGCATACATAAAAAGAGAAAAGTAAATAACAACACTACGATCTTTCTCATCCCTATCCTCAAATTCCATTCCTTCTCCCCCTTGGCCAATGGCATATGAAAGTCAATACTATGAGCTTCAAACCCCCAAAAGCTACCCAAGATTTCCTATAGTCTCTCATCCTTGGGAAGTAAAACAACTCCACCCCTTGACATCTTGTCTATAGTTTCCCTCATCTCTTTATATTCTTCCTCAGTATAAAGATGAGGCTCAAGGCGGGGGATATCTAGAACTTTTTTAACGAGAGCATATACATCGTCCCGTCTCTCACCTCTGTAAACTACAAGGAGATCTACATCACTTCCCACAGTATAGTTTCCCTTCGCGTAGGAGCCGAAAAGGACTACTAGAACAAGCGAAAGCCTTGCCTCGAGTTCCTTAAGCCTTTCGGAGAGAATTCTTAAGACTTCCTTTTTATCAAATTTTGGATAGAAGATCCGCACAGAACTTAATGATTTTGTCTGCATGCTCGATAAGCCTCTTAGCTTCCCCTTTGGTGTAGCGAGCTCTAGGAGATCCTGATGGATGGGCGTTTGGATATCTTGTAGGAATGTAAGCCTTGTCCAGTTCCAAAGCCTCATCTATAAGCTCTTCTAAGACTCGATGTTTTCCCGATAGCTCCTTGAGCAAGTCAGCTACCGAGTGCCCCCACGCCTCAGCACCCATCTTCTGAAAGACTGCCTTAACCGCTTTCTCTGCAGCCTGCTGAGAGGAAAAACATGCCCAATCGTAAAAGCCTCGCTCCATATCACTTCGGGCATGCTCCAAATCCCCTTCTGCTTGATCCATCCAATCATGACTTCTTTCCATTCCAATCTCCTAAATTAAAAATCCTCTATTTATATCTACAAATTTCTACTTAACAATCCATCAGGCCACCTCAAGA
>QMVZ01000120.1 GCA_003661365.1 Thermoproteota archaeon
CGGTCTTGTAAACCGCAGGTCGCGGGTTCGAGTCCCGCCCGGGGCTCCATAATCCTTCTTTTTCGAATGCTAGGATCTCTTAATCATAAAATAATTTGTTTTCGCACACTTAGAGCACTGAATGTATGCGCCAAACCTTCCTCTTCTTACTATAGCAACACTACCACATTCTCTGCACCTTAACGGAGACTCTTGGCAGTTACCCAGGCAACGTGTGTACTTCAAGCTCCTCCCTGATTTGGTCTTAACTCTTCCTGAAACCAATGGTAGTCCGCAAGAACAAAGCTCATCAAGTACCTCTTCTCCAGGAAAGAGGTTAAAGGTAATAGAGCAGTTTGGATATGATGTGCAGGCTACAAATCTGCCGTAACGACTCCTCTTTATTACTAAGTCCCCACTGCAGCTTGGACATTTACCAACTAATTTGGCTCTCATCCTATTTTTCTTGAGACCTTCTGCTATCTCCTTGCCTATCTCTTCCTCATTCTTCTTGAACTCCCACATTATCTTCTTTAGCGTGTCCAGAGATGAGTTTATGAATTTGGAGTGGTCTAGCTCTCCTAATTCTATGGATCTCATGGCTTTGTCGAGCTGTGAAGTAAATTCAGGGTCAACTATTTCAGGAACGTGCTTTCTCAACACATCGACAACAACTTCGCCTAGAGGGGTGACTACGAAGCTTTTTCCCTCTACATATCCCCTCTTCCTCAATATGTCCAATATCTGAGCCCTCGTGTTTTTAGTACCAAGACCTAGCTTCTCCATCTTCTTAATCAGGGAGCGGGGAGTGTAACGTTTGGGAGGTTGTGTCTGCTTTTCTTCAATCTTGACTTCTAGACAAAGCAATAAATCTCCATCTTGAACAGGGGGAAGCAGCACTTCCTTCTCAGCCAGATAGGGGTAAACCTTCCTCCAACCCCTTTCTAAGATCGCCTTTCCAGTTGCTCTGAAGGGATGACCTTCCACCTCGATATCAATCCTAGTCCTCAAATCCTTGCCATCTGGAGATAGTGTAGCTAGAACCCTTCTAGCGATGACTTCGTATACCTGTCTGTGTTTCTTGGTTGGAAACTCTTCAGGAGATTTAGGAGCTCCAGTTATGTGGATGCAAGGATGCGCCGGATCCTCTTTCTTTCCTTCAACAGGTTTTTCCCTTAGATTGGCCAGAACCCACTCTGCTTCCTCCCTTAAGGGGGGATATGATCGAATTATCTCGATCATTTGAATGAAGTCCTTCTTGCTCCATCCTTTAGGGTACTTTTCGCTTTCTGTTCCAATATAGGATATGTATCCAGCCTCGTAAAGCTGCTGAGCTATTCCTCTTCTTCTATCCGCTAGAGCTCTTGGAGAAAGACCTGTTATTGAACTAACTTCAACCTGCATTGATGTACCATTAAATGGGGCTGGGGGTCTTACCACAGCTTCTCTCGACTTTACTGAGGCGACGCTTTCTTTCCCTTCACAATCCTCCTTTATCTTTTGGGCAAATTCTTTGCTATCGATCCTCTCTTTTCCAGGGGGAGGGAGAGCCCTCGCTTCAAAATTTCCTGCTTCATGCTCAAAAACGCCCACAACACTATAGTATGTCTCAGGAACGAAATTCCTAATTTCCCTCTCTCTGTCAACTAAAATGGACAACGTTGGGCTCTGAACTCTTCCCCCGCTCAATACCTTTACTCCTGCGTGCTTCCTGGTGGAAATGGTTAGAGCTCTAGTTACATTTGCCCCCCATTCAAGATCAACTACCTGCCTAGAGAACCCAGCAAGCGCCCTAGGCCTATCAAAAGGCTTTAGTTCCTGAAATGCTTCCTTTATCTCCTTTGGAGTTAGTGCTGAGAACTCCATCCTTCTAACATCCTTTTTCCCATCCCAGCCCAGCACTTTCAGTATTTCAAGGGCGATTGCAGAGCCTTCAGTGTCTAGATCAGTTGCAATAACCACTAAATCGGCGTCTTGGCCTATCTCCTTAATGGCACGAAGATATTTCCCTTTTCCTCTGATTTTTCTATAGATTAGATCATTTGGCTCCATAATTATGGGATAAAACCACTCCTTTCCAGGGAAATCAAGCTCTACAACGTGGCCAGAAGCGGGAACAACGAAACATTCATCGTTATCCGAAATAAAACTATAGGTTTCCACCTTTCCAACGTTAACTTTCTTAATCTTCCCAGCAGAGAGGATTTTAGCTATCCTTTCAGCGACCCTTGGTTTTTCGGTGATTATAAGGACTTTCAAATTTGACACCTATTTGGGATTTCTGGAAAGGGCCTGGTAATTTAAGGACATTACTGATAACGACCCCGGTACATTAGAAAACCCCTCGTCTCCTGTGTATCTCTTCAAATTCGAGTGCAGAGTTAGTTCACTCATTTGCCTAAAGTTCAACCTTGATTCCATGCTCCTCCTCTGCATTCCTAAATAACATGTAAAATGCTGCTATGTAGATGAAATAAACCCCCGACGTCAAGAATAGGGGGATGTCAAGGCCTATGTTCTCCATAACATAACCCCCTATTTGCTGGGAAAAGGAATTGGGTAGGCTTCTGGCTAGATGGGTTATCGAAGTTATTGAAGCTCTTTCGTCTTCTGGGCTCAGCCTCATTAGAAGAGCTGAGATTAATGGGTGAGACATGTTCATCAGAATAGTTCTTGGTATGTAAAGACCTGCAGCCACGTAAAAGCTTGGAGAGAACGGTATTAAGATCAACAAGGGTATGGAAATGCCCGAAGGTATCAATATGCCCTTTATGATGCCCATCTTTTGGGCAAGAGGGGCACTAGCAAGAAAAGCAGGAGCACCAATCACACTGGAAATAGCATATAAGGTACCTATGGGACCGGACTCCACCCCAAATTTAACACTGAAGAAGTAGGGGAGCAGAGGAATAGAAAGTCCGGCCCCAAAGCCAACTATGGCATTTACAAAGGAAAACTTGGCAGCAATAGTTCCTGCCTTAAACTTGAAAATTGGCCTAGAAACTGGCCTAAATCTCTCTTTAACCAGAATTATTGGGACTAGGGAGACAAAACCCATTGAAAGGGGAAAAAGTAAGGAACACCTGTAAGCCCCAAAATATCCAAGAGAGCTATAGCGAACTATAAGCTCCGGCACCCAGCCCAATAAACTCCCAAAAGCCATGGCCATATTTCCTAGAAATGCGCTCAACCCGTACCCTGCTTCCATCCCGGCATCTTCAATTGTCTCAGCAAAAAGAGCATTCCACGCAGGTGCAACTATTGCCCCAGAAATTCCGCTAAGCAAAGCAGACACAGTTATCATGTACAGAGAAGTTGACATTAAGATGATGAGGGTCGATAATGATCCAATAAGCGAACCAACAACCGTCTGCTTTTTTCTGCTTATCCTATCAGCAAGCATCCCAAAGGGAAAGATAAGGACTGTTGTGGTGATTCCTTGTAAGAACGAGTAATATCCAATAACCGTACCACCATATCCAGCTTGCTTTAAGAAAAGCTGCCAAATAGACCCGTACAGACCCCATGAGACTCCAGATATTGTAGAGGAGATTAGTAGAAGTCTTGCGTCCTTTCCCAATCGTGTGTAGGCTGAGAAGTACTTTTTCAGTGACATTCTAACGACTCCTCCTGATTTCGCAAATTGATGTTTTCATCCGATCCAAAGATCCCATTATATATAAACAAAACTCCCTAATTCTTAAATTATTGGATAAGTTCGACATTCGAATACGGAGCTGCATGGACTTGTTCAGAACAAAGGTTAGGTCAGAAGGAATTGTAAAAAGAGGGGAGAAGGGTTGCATCGCCCAACACTGGAAAAAACGAAACTATTTCAGAAAAGTCCTTTAAAATGCGTTAAACCTAAGCCCAAGCCAAGAGCAAGCCCAAGCCGAGCAGTGTACTTATTATAACTCCAATTATGAAAGCAAGTACGGCTATAGCAATTGATTGAAACCACCCAATGTTAAACCAGGACTTGATCAGCCATATCCAAGCTATGAGTCCTATTAACCATCCAATCAGAGGGATTAACGATAACAAGGAGGTAAGTATGGCTCCAATCAAAGCAAGCATTAGTACAGAGAGAAAACTCCTTTCTTTTTCCTTTGGAAGCACTACGATCTGAGAGATCCAAAGTACAACCGCATTTATAATCAAACCGATGATGAACCTGAGCGCTAAGCGCTCTAAACCAAAGAATAGTGTACGCATAACGATTACCCTTAAGTGCTACTTATAAACGGTTCGAAGGTCCTGTAGGCTTTGTAAAGATCTAAGCTCAGCTCCCTTCCTCTAGAATCACCACAGCTTCTAAAGCGGCTTTTATGGCACGCTCAACAGCCAACTCTCTCCTAGGATCTTCCTCTTTGAATACACCCTCTCTGGTGCTGAGGTTTGCCACTACGCCAAGCATGGTGCCAGCCTCTAAGCCCCTCAAGTGAGAGACTATGAAGATAGCAGAACTTTCCATATCAAGACTTGTTATACCAAAATCTCTCAATTCCGAAAGAAATTCTGGACTTTCTGCGTAGAAAGAGTCGTCAGTACTTATGATGCCAACGTGGTATTTGTAGCCTAATTTCTCACAAGCTTGAACGAGCGCTTTAAGAACCTTGAAGTTGGGAACTGCTGGGAACCCATCAGGGACATAATAGTAGGATGTACCCTCGTTTCTCATGGCTCCGTTTGGAACAACTAAATCTCCCGGCTCAACCTCTGGTTGTATTCCTGCAGAGGTCCCTACCCTTATGAAAACCTTGGCCCCAACGTTTGCCAGTTCCTCCACGGCTATAGCGGCCGAGGGGCAACCTATTCCAGTAGATGTAGCAGAAACACGAACTCCTTTGTATTCTCCCGTATAGGTCAGAAACTCCCGGTTTCTTGCAATCTCTTTTGCATCATCCATGAATTTCGCTATCTTAAGTATCCTTCCAGGATCTCCCGGAAGTAGTACGTATTTAGCAACATCTCCGGGTTTTACCTTGAGATGATATTGTAATTTTCCCTTAGAAAGTTCTCTCTTATCAACAGACAATTTATCACCGAGAGTGTTTGATGGTAGTAGCACTTAAATAATAACTCCCCTTCATGACAAATTCTAAAAGAAACTACTTATTACTTGGATCGGATGGGTCGCTCATTGAACGTCACTAGGAAAAAGTTATTTCTTATGATATTAGCGGTCTCTCTAACAA
>QMVZ01000121.1 GCA_003661365.1 Thermoproteota archaeon
AATGTATCCTTCTTTCTGTAAGATGCTTAGAACTTTACCAATCAACTTTGAGGCTATATCTATTGTAACTTCTCTCTTTCCAACTATGGAAGCATTTGTTATCTTGCTTAAGGCATCTGATAGAGGATCTAACCTGGTCATCTTGTTTTCACCTCTACTCGTACTTTTTCCATCCCATCAGAGGGGCTACTTCCCTGAAACACTGTCTGCATAGATACAGATTGTACTTTCTTATGATGCCATACCCAACTCTCCCGCAACGGCGGCACCGGTAAGCTCCTTTACCTTTAGTCCTTTTCTTCTTGGCTTCCATAGCCATTTCTCTAACCCTCCTCCTCTATTATCTCCAGATTTAGGTAGTTCTTTGCAAAGACAATAGCTTCTTCTTTTGAGAGAAGATGCCTTCTAGGTACATGATTCCTTTTAATTCTCCTCCTTTTGACTCTATAACCAATCCTTTCAAGCGAAACATTAACGTCCATACCAAATACACCAATTTCAGCCTTATACTTAATTCCAGGAATGTCAATATGCTCCTTTATTCCAAAGGAGAAGTTACCAAATTCATCAAACGATTTGGCCTTGATTTTTCTACCAACAGCCTCTACGATTCTATCTAGAACTTCTAAAGCCTTCTTTCCTCTAACTGTGACAGAAACAGCTATGGGCTCTCCTTTCCTAATTCCAAAATTCCTTATTGTCCTTTTTGCTTTGTGAATCACCGGTTTTTGATTAGTGAGCTCTTGTAAAATCATAGATGCTTTTTGCAAGATTTCTCCACTGCGACCAGGGCAGATATGCAACGTAACTGAGTGAACTCTAGGCACTAGAACTGGGTTTTTCTTCCATCTTTGAATGATTTCATCCTCGGCTGATAATGTGTACAGTTCAGAATTCATTTCTCTCTCACCTTTATGACGGGTACATCCTCTCCTACTACCATAATGTTCCGAGCAAGAACTCTATATATACCAGCTTGGTCTAAATCTTTAGCTTCTATCAGCTCTCCGACTCTCTCAATCTTGCAAACTTTACCAGCATTCTCTCCCTTGAGTATAATTCCAACATATCCTTCCTTAAGTGGAAAAATACGTAGTATTTCTTGCTCTGGAACTCTTATCAAGAGAGAATCTCCTATAGAGAGTTCGAAGTTTTCACTATCTGGTGGTATAATAAAAATCCTTCCGTCATGAGTTCCTACCTGGAGCCTTCCTCCCTTAACGGTAACCTTAGTTCTAATTTTAACTAGCTTTTTATCGGCCTCATCTTTTGGTATTTCAATCGGTTTTATGAAGTGCTTTGCATCAGGAACCAATCTGAAATTGAGATCCATATCTGGAATGGAGATTACATCCATCAATCCAACGATGAATTTGTAGTCGTACCTGGGCTTCCCATCAACGAAGATCTTCTTTTGGGCTATGATCTTGCGAGCTTCTTTACCTGTTAAGGCTAGACCTAAGATATCTCGCACCAAAATAAGGAGAGGAATTCCCTCTTCTAGTCCATGGGGACCAGGCTTAGGTCTCGCCACCCACTTCTTTACTCTCCTTGGAATTGCCCAATGTTTCGGGCTAGCTAGCCTTTTAAGGTGGGCGGTACTTCCTTTTCTACCCATCTAACCTCCTCTCCTTTCTAGTGCTGCTTTTCTCTCCTCATCTTTTAGATCCAATTCCACAATCATAACCTTAGAGGGATGAATTGGGATCGGGATCTCAGTTCCATCAACCTTTCTTCTTCTTAACCCCTCTATATGTATCCTGTACTTCTTTCTATCTACCTTAATCACCTTACCTTCATGCATCTTGTAGTCTCCTCTTAACACCACTACCTTGTCCCCAACCTTGATTGGAAATGATCTCGTCAAGTATTTTTCTCTAAGCTCCGGAGAAAGGTGGGCTGACATTATTTTGCCTCTGTGATGCTTAGGAGCTTTATACAGATATTTCCTCTGTTTTGATGGTTTAGAAGACGTAGGCCTCTTCATAGACAACACCTCTTAAACAACAGTTGCTGCTAGAGCACCTAGGGCAGGCCAACGCTCTATTGCCTCTTTAGCAATTGGACCTTTAACCTCGCTACCCTTAGGAACTCCTTCGTTATCTACTAAAACCGCAGCGTTATCCTCAAACTGGATCCATTGTCCATTCTTTCTTCTGTAAGCCTTTTTCTGTCTAATGACTACTGCTCTCATGGGTTTGTGCATAAGTTCATTCTTTCCCTTCTTTACTACCACAACCACCATGTCTCCAACACTTGCAGAGGGTAACCTGCCTTTTCTGCCTTTATATCCCACCGTTCCAACAATTTCTAATATTCTGGCGCCAGTATTGTCTGCACATTTGATTCTAGCAAGTGTTGGAAGTCCACGAGTTATCTTAGGTTTAACGCCTTGGACCTTGCGCCTTCTTGCAAGCCTTCTAGCCAAGTTTCACCCTCCCTAGTCTCGCAGGAGATCCAGCCTAGCAGGTATAAAAAGTTTGAACATCCTTAACTAAGCATAAGTTTACTCGCAATGTCCCTCCCAATTATAACTCCAGATGCCGAAGCTTGGAGTAATCCCCTAGATACCCCAGCAGCATCTCCTCCAGCATAAAGTCCCTTTATTTTGACGCTTTCAAGATTACTGCTAAGCTCTAACTTTGCAGTGTGGAGTTTTATCTCCACACCATAGAGGAGGGTGTGACCCGAGTATATTCCAGGCATTAGCTCATTCAGAGCTTTCAAAGTCTCAATTATGTCGGTGAGGTACCTATAGGGGAGGACAAAACTTAGATCTCCAGGAACCGCTCCCTCTAGGGTAGGTTTTACTATGCTTCGTTTTATGCGATTAGGAGTGCTCCTTCTTCCCCTCACTAAGTCTCCTAACCTTTGGATCAGAGGTTGATTTCCTGCTATGTTGTTTGCTAATCTTGCTATGTCTAATGCATATGATATCGTGTTTTCAAAGGGTTCAGTAAACTTTGTAGAGACTAGCAAGGCGAAATTCGTGTTCTCCGTAAGTTCATCTCCTTTAGACAGCCCGTTAACAGTCACTATTCCCCAATAAGATTCTGTTATAACTTCGCCTCCAGGATTAACGCAGAACATCCTAACTTTATCATCAAATGTTTTAGAGTAATATACGAGCTTTGGCTCGTATAACACATCCGTAAACTCCCTCATCGTCTCGGCTGGTACTTCAACTCTAACGCCCAGATCAATTCTGCCCCCCTCCACTCCTAGCGACAGCCTCTTTGCTTCTTTGACCAGCCAATCAGCTCCAACACGTCCTGGAGCTGCTACAACAAATTTAGATTTTATCACCTCATCTCCTTGAATTTGAACTCCCTCTACTCTACTGTCCTTCGTGATAATGTGCTCTACCCTTTTCCCAAAGAGCATTTCTACTCCAAGACTTTTTAAAACACGTTTAAAGTTACTGAGCACCTTTCTGCTTCCACTGAGTCCCATGTGCCTAACTTTGTATGGGATAAGAAGAAATCCGTGCTTGTAGGCCTTACGTTTTAATTCACTTATCTTGTCGACATTGGTACCCCAGAGCTTTTTTGGGGCACCCATTTTAACGTATAGTCGATCGACATAAGAAATTATCTCGAGAAGACTGCTCTCTGGGATGAATTCATATAACGAACCTCCTACTTTATCGCTAATGTTTATCTTACCATCGCTAAAAGCCCCAGCCCCACCAAATCCTGACATAACAGAACAAACTGAGCACAAGGTACATTTTCCAGTCACCCATGCTGGACACCTTCTGTCCTCTAAATCTGGACCTAAATCAAGCATTATAACATCAGCATCCGGACACCTTTGCTTTATCTCATAAGCAGTAAATATGCCCGTTGGACCCGCGCCAACTATCACAACATCATGGGTTTCTGGCAAGACCGAACCCTCACAGCCTTGCCAGTCGCAAATAAAAGCATTACTGAAAGGAATTTTTAACAGTAACTAAAATCAAAAATCTTAATTCTTAGGACCAAATAGATTTTACTGAATTCAGTTATGAATCAGAATTCCAAAAACACGGAAATACAAAGCAGTCGAGAGGATCCAGAGAGACTATTGTCTTTGCTCTCGCCTAGAAGCAGAGAGAAGGCTCTTTGGGTCTTGGAAAACGAGAGGGTCGTCAAATATGTATTCAAACCAAGTGGCAGGGAGCTATGGGTGGTTAGCGGTGAGGGAGGGGATTATTTAGTACTTGGGGATTATTACTGCGCTTGTCTAGACTTCTATCTGGAATCTTTAGTTAAGATAAAGAAAACCTACTGTTATCATATCGTTGCCAAAAAGATAGCTGAATTGACTGGAAATTACCGTACATTTGAAATTTCTGATTCTGAGTTTGAAAGTTTGATTGATGATTTGATGAAACATGTGCTGGAAATCTCTGAATAATCACATAGATAAACATATCAATTGGTTATGCGAGGTATCATTCGGAAAAACCGAGTGCTAGCAAACTATTATCATTTGGCAGAAACATTTATCATACTTGTCTGATTGCCTTATGATGAATTCCATCAGTTTCATTATGGTGAGGTGTAGGTAGTGGGTCCTAATCAAGAAGATGAGGCTATAGCTGGTTTTCAAAGGAGATTAATTAAAGAAGCTGTTGCTAAAAAAATAGCTGGGGATCTCCTTTTTTCACCCAACATAGGTTTATCGATGAGAAAGTGGAGAGAGTATTTTGGGATTAAGCAGAGTGATTTGGCCAGATTGTTAGGCGTCTCTGCAAGCGTAGTATCAGACTACGAGTCTGGGAGAAGGAGAAGCCCAGGGTCATTGGTAATTAAGAGGTTTATTATTTCTCTGATAGAAGAAGATGAGAAGAGAGGAGGGAAGGTCTTCAAAACCCTGGCCAAAATGGCGGGAATTCAACCTTTCTTAAACTCCGTTGTGGACATGAGAGAATTTCCAATTCCTGTCGGTATCGAACCTTTTGTTGAATTAATAGAGGGTACTTGGCTTTACAAACCCCCAAGAAAATTCACAATCAATGGCTACACGATTATTGATAGCTATGCTGCCATCAAAAATCTTAGTGGTAGCTCAGAGTTCATACTTCTGTTTGGTTCCTCTACAGAGAGAGCTTTAATCTTCACTAAAGTATCAGAGGGAAAAAGCCCTATGGTAGCGCTAAAAGTATTTGACTTAAAACCCAA
>QMVZ01000122.1 GCA_003661365.1 Thermoproteota archaeon
CCTGGAGAAGTTGTCTTTCTTCCAGACTTTACTCCTTTGGAATTAAGATGGAATATCTCGCCAGCTCAAGCAATGTCGATAGCTCTGGAAGCAGGAGGAATGTCTTTCATTGAAAGTCGGTCTAAGCCAGTGCGCATCACGATGCATCTCTTGAGCAAGGAGCTGGCCACCTATCACAGGATGATTCCAAAGGAAGACGTACCTGAAGTGACCTCAGATTACGTTTGGATAGTCGTGTTCTCTACGGGTGGTCCCGGCAAAAAGTACAAGGTTTACATAAACGCTGAAAACGGGAATGTACTAAAAGCGACAGAATATTAATGCCAGATGGAGAAAAGAGCCAACAAGCGTAGCTCTTCTAATCAAACTTATTTACCAAGTCTTAGGCTGTTTATCAAGGTATGAGAAAGAATTGCCTCATAAAGATCCCTCACCCTGTTTGCAGATATACTTGCATGGTCAATGGAATTAAGGATGTTTTCGAGTGGAAGACTGGTCTAAAACTGCCTTGTGAGCTCATGATGATTTCAAGTGGGATGGCTGGTTTCAGCTACATAAAGGATAAGAGGGCAAAACCTCCCGCCATGGTCTTTTGGGGACCGTCTCTCAAAGTTCAATACAAGAATTTAGGGGAGATCTTTGGAATCGATGTCAAGATAAAGAATGAAGGCAAAGACTTCGATTCAGGCATGAGCATATTGAAGAACAGCATCAATGAGGGAAATCCTGTTATAATCGGACCTCTTGATATGTTTTACCTAGAATATAGGAAATTTTTCATGAAGGCACACATAACAGCTCATTTCGTCCTTGTCATTGGATATGACGACTTTGCTAGAAGGATATACCTTTATGATTGTGATTACGAGGAGTTGAAAAGTCTAAACTATGAGCACCTTAAGAACGCTTGGAAAACTGATGAAAGAGGATATCTCAGGAAGAACGCGGTAATAACGTTCTCAGTTTCAAAAGAAGCCATAAGTCTCAAAGAGCTCGTTAGAAGGGCAATGTTACATAAAGCCAATCAAATGTTGAAACCTCCGACAAGAAACTTTGGAATTCCTGGAATTAGGAAGCTGTCTAGGGAATTCTTGGACTGGGAAAGCTTAATGGACGAAGAGGATTATATACTTGCGCTTCAAAACCTGGTCACCTTTGCAAATGTTCCTCCTACTTTAAGTAAGGAAATAGATAATTTTACTGCAAGGAGACAAGAGTTTTCCAAGCTTCTAAAGAAGCTAGCAAGGCTCACTCAGAACCCTGAGCTTGAGAAAGTATCAGTTCTTTTCCACAAATCTGGACAGTTGATAAGCAAGGTCTGTCACATAATCATAGACAACCTCGATCACAAGGAGGATAAAAGGGAGGAGATACCAGAGCTGTTATTATCGATAGCGAAGATTGAGGAGAGAGCATACAAGTTGATGGAAAGAATTTACTTGTATGAAAATCAAAAAGACCGCTCTTGATTGTATTTTGAAATCTGACTTGACACAAATCCTTTCGTTATTTACTAAGACCCCCCGCTCCTTCCATCGCTTGATGGATCCCGAGTATATAATGCTCATTTAATTAGCCCAGAGACCTAATTCGATCAAGAAGTTGGTTGATCTGCTTGCTCATTCTTCTCATAATCAAGGGATAAAATGGTTTTAGAAAGAGAGGAAGGTCTCTGCCTTTACTTATCTCAATTACTTCTCTTGGAACATCGGCATAAACCCCACAGTCCTTGAGCAAGTCAAAACCCTTGATGAGGACGCTTTCCTCACCATTCCACTCATTTGGTTGAAAAACTGGTTTTAAGCCCTTATCTATGGTTGAATCAGCGATTATCCATTCTCCTAGATATACCTCTGCGGCTACATGATGTAATTTAGCATTACGAAACTTACGCCTTTCTCCCTTGAAGATTAGCTCGTTAATGGCGTTAATCACATTGTTTGAGAATTTGATTACCCAGTAGTGAAACCTGGCTGGAATTCCAAGGTTCCTAAGTAGAGCTACTTGCAGTATTGCCTTAGAAACACATATCTGGGGCTCTTCTCTCCTTCTTAAAGCTTCTGAGGCCTTATAAATCGGAGAAAATCCCCACTTTATGTCTCTAACCCAGTAAAAGACTGCTACTGCAGCTTCTTTCTTGTTTTTTGAGCGTCCTTCTAACTCTCTACATAATCTGAGTAGATCTGGTGAGCTATCAACGTACTCGGTCTTGCTAAGATATAACTCATGGTCTTGATAGTTGGACAATTCACTTTCGACTCAGAAATTCGCACCAACAAATTTAGGGATTTCGAGGAAGTTATACTATCTTTGAAAGCGTAATGAGTTAGATTAAATTCGTCTTCTGGTAGAGCGAAATACCATTATTTGAATCTAGGAATAATTTCTCTAGCGAATAACTTAGCTCCTTCTGTGTTAGGGAAGTCTAGAAATCTCAGAATTATGTATTCGACTCCCATATCAACATACTCCTTCAGCTTTCCTGCAACCTGCTCTGGCGAACCTATAACCATCTCATCTAAACCTATTGTTTTTGTGAATGGGCTACGTTTGGCTATTTTGAGGGCATCGCTCTTGTTCCTTGCTATAGCTGCGCATCCGACCCAAGTTTTCTTAATCTCGTCAAAATCCCTTTCTACTTTAGAGCAATGTTCTCTAAGGACCTCTAGCTTGTGTCGATAAACTTCTGGTGTTTTATTTGGGATGTTCCACCAATCAGCGTGAAGAGCCACCACCCTAAGGGTTAACTTCTCCCCTCCGCCGCCTATCATGATTGGTGGAGGAGGTCTTGGCTTGGGCTCGCAGTATGCGCCCTCAATTCTATAGTATTTGCCTCTAAACGTTACAACTTCCTCGTTCCACATTTTCTTAATTATCTGGACTGCTTCTTCGAGTTGTTTAATCCTAATCGATGCTTTAGGAAACTCATATCCATAGGCGCGATACTCGTCATGCTTCCAGCCTGCCCCTATGCCCAATATAAACCTGCCATTAGTCATAACTTGAAGGGTAGCAGCCATTTTAGCTAGCAGAGCTGGATTTCGGTACGAGTTACACAACACGATTGCTCCAAAATCAAGCTTTCGAAACATTCCTGCTAGATAGCATAGCGTTGTCCAACATTCTAGAGTATCTGTTTTTGGGGGCACAAATTCTGCCCATGGTACAAAGTGGTCGGAGATCCATGCTGAATCTAAACTCTCTTCAATTTCCTCGAGACACTTCAATATTTGGTTAATGAAACTTCTATCTTTGCTCCCATTAACTGGAAAACTGGAGATTCTCCAACCGAATTTTACTTCTTTCATCCTTAATCCAATGGTCTACATCATTGATATTTTTCGATTTTCCCATTCACAATTTTGTATTGTGCTGAATTAGCGTAACTCAAATCGAAATTTGGCAGTTATTTCATTATCGGTGATGTACAAACGAAATAGGCTAGGAGAGTAAGGGCTACTGCTGTCATCCCACCTATAACGATCTGGGATCTATCGTGTGCCTTTACCTTTAGTCTGATCAAGGCAACCAAGGGTGAGAGTAGGAGCAGGAGTATCCCCTCTCTTAGCCCTAGAAGCATTAATATCGTGCTAGGTCCCATGATCCCAGCCATGTGGATGCTTCCTTTAGTATAGAAAGCGTTAACTGCAGCGATCCCAGCTGTAACTACCCCATATGATAGGGCTACGAACTTCATTGCCCAGAATTCCCTTATATGGAAGAAAACAAAGCCAATAAAGTAGCTTAAAATAGCAAGCACAAGAAGAGGAGTCCTCTGAGTTTGATCGCTTACGTTCAAGTCCGTCTTTTTCATAGCTGCCAATACTACGACTGGTAAAACAGGCCCTAACACAATACTGAGAACGGCTACAATCCAATCAACAGGATTTCTTTGCCCCTTTAGTACAGCAACGATCGTAAACAAGGCTATAACTGTTGGAGAAAGCATAAGTGCTAGGATGTTGTATTTGTTCATGTATCCTTAACCTCAAACAGATCAATTATTTATTCTTAACAAGGACCGATTTCCCAAGAACAATCTATTTCTTAAGGTATATTACTCGAATGAACGGTCAGAGATTTTGATCGATCGTACATACTATGATAGAAATGGAGTATTGCATAAAAGCTTGGCAATCTACACTTATTAGTATTGAAGAGAAGCATCTTCCTATCTCACTTTTCTTATGTAGAAAAGACTGCTAAGATGTTGTTTTGTAGTTCTAGACTCTAAATTAACTCGTTTGATGAAGTACTTCAAAAAGAATTAAAACTTACACACGAGAGTTTTAGTGATGATCCACGAACTTGACGAGTTAATTCTTGGCAATATGATAATAGGTAAGGGTGTGTATGGCTTTCACATAAGGGTAAAAAACGTCCCAGGCATTGCAGCTAACATATCACAAGCGGCATTCAAAAGGGAAGTGAACATAGTTAGTTTCATTCCATCAATAAGTAGTCAAGAGGCAGAGACTGCGAGCATCTTCTTAGCAGTAGATTTTTATGGTAAGGTAGTGAGCCCTACTGACTTTCTAAGCGATTTGAAGAACACTCCTGGGGTAATTGATGTTCAGCTTATTTCACCAAAGGCCAAGGGAAATGTATTGGTTGACGAGCGCTTCTTCCCCTTAGTCTTCAGTGAAAGTAGGGTCATCTTGTTCGGGTTAGCAAGTCTTTCAGTTCTCTTTAGGGAGGCAAGAAAGGTGTTTAGCCCAGGCGCCATAGACTCTTTGATGTATCACAGCGGATATGCCGTAGGAACCAGGTTATTTACAGTCTATGCTTCCAAGATCCCTGACATTGCGGGGCGGGAGGCTCTAGAACTACTTCAGGCATTCTTCCTCGGGGCTGGCTGGGGTAGATCTGAGATCGTTCGCATGACAGAGCGTTCCATAACGATAAGGTTCCACGATTTATGGGAATGTGAGATAATGAAGGGACTTGTTGAGAAGCCTGCTAGTCAATATGTTAGAGGCATATTGGCTGGTTACATGACGCTAGCTCTCAGAAGGATAGTTGAAGTATCCGAAAGCAAGTGTATAGCCCTACAGTCTCCTTTCTGCGAATTCAACCTGAAGATAATGTGATTAAGCAACAAAAATTGCTCAGCCCTAGTCCAAAAA
>QMVZ01000123.1 GCA_003661365.1 Thermoproteota archaeon
ATGGAAGCAAATTTCTTGGAATGTGTGACATTCAACCACCCTAATGCTGTTAGAAAAAGCTCCTTGGGCTTATTGCCCAGACCTTCTAATAAGAATGCTTATTGATGTTACTTAAAAGCATGAGGTTCAAAAACGAAATTTGGTTTATAATCCTAAGTAAAGGAGGAAACCTATATGAGCAGCATTATAGCTCTTCTCCCTCAGAATTTGGCCAAGAAAGGTTTTAGATTTGTTCTTTTGGCTGAGACAGAGAATTGTAGAGATTGTAGGCTTAGAAAGGTTTGTATTGAGAATTTAGAGGCAGAAAGGAGTTATGAAGTGGATGAAGTAAGAAAGAAGTCCTTTCGTTGCCCTGTTTATGGGGAAATGAGGGTTTGCAGGATAAAGCCGGTCAGGGAGTTCCTTTTGACGATTCCAAAGAATGATGCTGTTGAAGGAGTGACGATTAGGTACTCAGGTCATGGATGTCAAGAACTAACTTGTCCGAATTTCGATCTGTGCAACCCAGTCGGAGTAAAAGCAGGAGACGAAATAAAGATCATGAAGGTGAGTAAGCTCAAAGATCCCTGCAAACTTGGCCTAGACCTGGCTAAGTGCTCAGTAAGCCTCCTCCTCTGATTTCTCCTTTGGTATCTCAAAAGTCTCGACGAACCTAACTTTTTTGATATCAGGTAAGTACTTCATTATGGTGGAGAGCAGTCTTATCTTCCTTAGGAATGAGTCCCTTTTTGAGTAGGCTAGTTTAGGCAATTCTATCGTTACATCATCTCCTTTTATTAAAACTTCGAATTTGGAAGGATCCACATCAAATATATCGGATGATAGGGCCTTTATCTTATCCTCTTTTGTTTTCAGCACTTTCGAGAGTTTTATTACCACTTTGAGCGTTTTTCCTGCCAAAGGATGGTTAAAGTCAACTTTAACCCTTCCTCCTGAGATTGATCTTACAACTCCTCTCTTATCGTCTATGTTGATCACAACGCCTGGTCTAATTTCATTTGATCCCAGTGCTCTCCTTATTCTTTCTAAAGAGAAGGTTACTATCTTGGATTCCTCATACGGGCCGTAGGCTTCCTCTGGCTTTAGAGTAATTGTTTTCGTCTCGCCTTCCTTCATTTTAGATATGGCTTCCTCTATTGATGGTAGAAGCCTCTTTTCCCCGATGATCACAAGCATTGGAAAGAATTGATCCCTTCCAGAGAACTTCTTTTCTTTAGCTATGTCCTCCATGGTAGTATCTATAAGATTCTCTGTCTCAGCGTCCTCTACACTATAATCGACTAAAACAAATGAACCTTCTGAAATTTCGTTCTCTGATGTCATTGAATTACCCCTTTACAACGCCAATTGGAACCATTCTCACTGCCAGCTTTGCTATACCAGCTTTGTGCGTTGAAATTGCTACTTCATCTATGTCTTTGTAGGCTCCAGGAGCTTCTTCAGCAGCCACCTTTAGAGAAGCCGGTTTAACTATTATCCCTCTCTGAGCCAGCTTGGACACTATTTCGCTTCCTCTCCACCTTCTTACGGCTGCATGTCTACTTAGTACTCTTCCAGCACCGTGAGCTGCTGATCCAAAGGATTCTTCCATTGCCTTCTTGGTGCCAAACATCAAGTATGATGCGGTACCTTGTGACCCTGGTAATAGGACGGGTTGGCCAGTTTTCATGTAATCTTTGGGTATGAAAGGACTTCCAGGCGGGAACGCTCTAGTTGCCCCTTTTCTATGTACAAACACCTCTACTTCCTTTCCATCAATCAAATGTCTTTCTCTCTTCGCAATGTTATGAGCGACGTCGTACACCAGCTTCATTCCAAGTTCCTCAGGGGATGTTCCGAAGACCTGAGCAAAGGACTCCCTGACCCAGTGAGTTATCATCTGCCTGTTAGTCCAAGCGTAGTTTGCGGCACCTTTCATTGCTGAGAAGTACTGCATCGCCAATTTTGAGGTTGCATAAGCGCAAATAAGCTGCCTATCTGGTAAGCTGAAGTCTAGCTTGTTTATGTTCCTCATCATTAACTTGAGGTAATCGTCGGCCACTTGATGGCCAAAGCCCCTGCTTCCGGTGTGGATCATAACCGTTATCTGGCCTTTATGAGTTATGCCAGCCGCTTTAGCGAACTCTTGGTTGTAAATCTTGTCAACTACTTGGATCTCAAGAAAATGGTTTCCGCTACCCAAAGTTCCAAGTTGAGGTCTGCCCCTCTCCTTAGCTCTCGAACTGATCATAGAGGGATCTGCTCCTTCCATACCCCCTCCTTCTTCTGTGTGCTCGAGATCCTCGTCCCAGCCATATCCTCTCTCTACAGCCCACCTTGCTCCCATGGATATGACATCGTTTAGCTCGGCTGTACTTAGTCTTAGCTCTCTGGCCCTGCTCCCAAGCCCAGATGGAACTTTCTGGAAAAGAGTGTTTACTAGCTCCCTTAACCTAGGTCTGACATCTTTTACGTCTAAATTAGTTCTTAACAGCCTTACCCCACAGTTGATGTCAAATCCGACTCCACCCGGACTTATTACGCCACTGTTAGCGTCAAAGGCTGCTACTCCACCTATGGGAAAGCCATAGCCCCAGTGGATGTCTGGCATAGCTATGGAATACTTGTATATCCCCGGCAGCATGGCAACATTCGCAACTTGATCAATTGCCCCTCTTTCTATTCCAATAATGATCTTTTGAGTTCCAATAATAAGTCCAGGGACTCGCATTCCTCTCTTGTATTCCTTTGGAAGAAGCCAGTGCACCTCATCGACTTTCTTTAGAAGGCCCATCACCATTTATTCATCACCCATGAAGAGTTAAATGGAAGGTAATTAAAGGTTGACAGGGGAGCACTTTACGTCTAACGATCTTAAAAGAAGGGCGCTTGAGTTTCTGAAAACGAGAAGTCTCCAAGACCTAAAAGAACGCGATCAGCACTTTATGATAAATAGAAAAGAGCTTAGGTACATAGTTGACGTTGCAAACATATCGAACGAGGATGTCGTGCTTGAAATAGGAGCAGGACTCGGTTTCCTCACAGAAGAGATCCTTTCTAGGGATCCAAAAGCCATTTTCGCCGTTGAGAAGGATCCTGAGCTTGCCTCATTGTTGAAGAAAAGGTTCGGAGATGAGCCCAGGGTAAAAGTCATCTGCAGGGATATTCTAGAGTTGTTGCCGTTCAAAGGGAAATATACAAAGGTAGTGGCAAATCCTCCCTTTTCCATATCATCTAGAATTCTCTTAGGGCTTCTTAATAGCGAATTCAAGATCGCTTCCATAACTTTCCAATACGAGTTTGCGGAGAGGCTCGTTGCAACGCCTGGATCGAGCTCTTACGGAAGCCTCACAGTGCTTACTTCTCTTAAGTTCAATGCAGCACTGGTAAAGCGGGTTCATAAGAGTTCA
This sequence comes from Thermoproteota archaeon, assembly GCA_003661365.1. GTDB lineage: Archaea > Korarchaeota > Korarchaeia > Korarchaeales > Korarchaeaceae > QMVU01. The sequence continues at coordinate 3,390 of QMVZ01000123.1, forward strand.
TTTATTCCCAAGCCTGAAGTTGACGCAGCATTGGTGAAACTAGAGGAAAGAGAACCGGTTTTAGATTCGAAATCCTGGGATTTATTAAATAAGATGCTTCCATCCTTATTTGAGAGGAGAAAAAGGAAGTTAAGTAACGCTTTGGAAGATTTTATCGTAAGGCGTTGCAGGATTAGAAGGACAACAGCCAAGGAATTGGTGAAGAGGCTTATTTCCGAAGATATAAGGGTATATAAAACTCCTCCCTCAGAATTTGCGAGATTAGCTGAGGAGATTAGAGATTACCTCGCAAAGCCCTCATAGTGTTCTTAACCATCTTGTAGTGCCTTTTACAAAGGCGCAATTCCTTTGCATCAGGGGGTTCTATCTTCAAACTTAGACCTTGGAGTGCCCTTTTGTAGCTTTTGTCAAGGGTTTTCTCGGCCTTTTCATCGCATCCAACAACCATACACTTGTTTTCTTCTTCCACTTTCACGCCTCCCTCGTAGCGGGCCCGGCGGGACTCGAACCCGCGACCCCCGGCTCCGGAGGCCGGTGCTCTAATCCTCCTGAGCTACGGGCCCAGAAATAAGGTTCATCTGTTGCATTTAATCATTATCAAAGAGGAATTCAAGTTATAAACTCAGTATACCCGCATTTGCCACATGAGTACCTATTTTCGTGCTTAGCCATAAAGGACCCGCATCTAGGACACTTTCTAGCCTTTCTAATCAGTTTACCGTCCTTTATCTCGTAGAGCTTAGATATTAAGACGTTTTTGTGCTTTCCCATTATATCACCCCTCCTTCTGCTCGTGCCTAGCAATTATATGTTTTGGTTCTATCTCCTTTGCTTTCTCCGAGCTGTTGTATAGCATCACCAGCACTTTGGCTTCCGGCATCCCATACTCTTGAGAGATCTTTCTGATCACTACCCTGTCTTGGTTCACTCCCAAAAAGCTGACAACAGCCTCTCTTACCTCTTTTCTACTTGGGGTTGGCCCTTGAAATCTAAATTTCAAGATTATTTCTTCTCTATACAGCAGGGGGTTTTTCTTTCGTTCTACGATCTCTATGTCAGGCATTAGGACCACTCCATTCTTCGAGTAGGAAGGTGTTTATAAATCTCTGCATTAAAGTCAAATCAGCGTTTAGAAATAAGGGGCTCTCTACAGAACCCTTAACGCATATATTCCAGATCTAGTTATCCCGAGCTTCTTTGCAAGAGCAGAGCGGGTCGGATCAATAATAACGACGACTCCCTCCCAGTTAATGGTTAAATCTTTGGAGCCACAGATGGGACACTCATCATCTTCAGTCAGAGCCTTGCACGAACGGCAAGCCTTAAGCTTTGGCACCTTTCTCCTCCTCCTTCTTCTCCTCTATCTTACCAAGACCTGGCTGCCTGCATGAAAGGGCGATCCTTATTATCGGCTCTCCTCTCTTGGGCGCAGTTGGATCCGGTTTGCTTACCGCAGTGACCCTTGCCCTTATCTTGTCTCCTGGCCTGTAAGTTATCTTGGTCTTTCTTCCCTGGAGAACCCCTCCTCTCTGAATGAAGACATCGTCTCCCAACTGAGAGATGTGGATAAAGCCGTCAACTGGTCCAACCTTGACGATGGCCCCGTGAGTAACTATCTTGTCTATTTCCCCCTCAATTATCTCCTGAACCTTTGGTAAGAAAGAGAGTGCTTTAAACCTTGCTTTAAAGTACACAGCCGGGCTAGAAATGAAAACCTTACCTAAGC
>QMVZ01000124.1 GCA_003661365.1 Thermoproteota archaeon
AGCCCCCTCCCACGCCTCCAGAACTCTCCTTCTTGAACATAACTAAGGAGGGAGGAGTTCCTTCCGGTGTTATAAGGGTTTGGGTGATTACTCAAAACAAAACGGGTTGGTACGTGATAAGGGGAGCAGATCCCAACGAGTATCCCCTAAATGGGAAGTACAACGCTTTTTGTTTGGAGAAAAACGTGAATCAATCTAGAAGCCTTGGGCTGGGGGAGAACGTCACCATATTTTTGGGTGTCTACTCCAGCTCCCTTTCTTACTCAATGGAGGCACCAGCGCCTTGGATGTGGGCATCACTGCGCTATAACCCACTTTACTCCAACTTCACCGTATTCGTGGAGGGAGCGGTACTTTCAAAGGACCAACTCGTCGCAATTCCTTGGACGGAGGAGAAGGCCTTCCTTCAGATCGAGACGATAGAGCCTGACGGTAGATTCGAGCTTGTCGTATTTGAATACAGCGATGGAGCACTTCTGGGAACAAGCTTGGTGAGGTTGAACCTCACAACCGATAGATACGGGTCCTTCGACATCTCTCCCGGTCCTGATGGAAATCCAACTACAATCAGCTTTTACATCCCAACATTCTCCTTGACTGCTGGTTGGGCTAGGATAGACCTAAGGATAGATTATGGACCACAGGCGGATCATTCTCTAAATCTGACTGATGTCGGTGAGGTTGGAGATGACCTCTATCCCTGGGACGGAGTTGGTTTGCTTGCAGAGTATCAGTCGGGCAAGCTCTGGATCGTTAAGACCCAGAGGATATTCATCCCATTCTACGAGGGTCTAGTGAAGGACACCTTCATCGATCCCTACGTTTGGACGGAATGCAAGCCTTATATTCTGGACGATGATGATTGGCTCGTAGCAACGATACCAATAAGCGGGGACTAAGAAGTTGGATGACATAATCAAGCTGATAAAATATCATGCCATAAAAAACGCTCTGAAGTATGGTAAGGCCAAAGTGGGCCCCGTAGTTTCGAAAATAATTGCAGAGAGGCCTGAGCTTAAGGATCAAGTTAAGCAGTTGATAGAGGACGTAAAGAGGGTTGTTGAAGAGGTTAACAGGCTTGACAAAGGATCCTTAGAAGGGCTTGCTGAAGAGCTGGGAGTTGTCCTAGAGGAAAGGAGAGAGGAGGAGAGAAGATGGCCTCCCCTTCCAAACGCCGATGCATACGAAGTCATAGTGACGAGGATGGCTCCAGAACCTAACGGCTACCCAACGCTGGGACACGTGAAAGGGCTTCTAGTTCCATTCATATACGCAAGACTTTACAAGGGAAAGTTCTTGCTTAGGTTCGAGGATACGAATCCAAGGGTTGAGAAGCTTGAGTATTATGATGCAATAAGGCAAGAGTTAGGGATAATTCTTGAAGCTGCAGAAGAGGAGCTTGGTTTGTCCCCAGGAAAGTGGGATAAGGAGATAATAGAGTCCAACGACATCCCTAAGATGTACGAATACGCAAAGAAGCTCATTGAGGACGGAAACGCCTACGTGTGCACCTGTCCTGTCTTAGTCGTAAGGAAGAACAGAAATCTTGGTATAGAATGCGAACATAGAGATCAGTCAGTGGATAAGAACTTGGAGTTATGGGAAATGATGCTTGACGGGAGCTTTAAGGAAGGAGAGGCTCATCTAAGGCTTAAGACGGACATGCGCCATCCTAACAGGACTATGAGGGATCCAGGAATCTTCAGGATCGTCGAGCACCCACACCCAATCCACGGTGACAGGTTCAGGGTTTACCCGAACTACGACTTCTCCATCAGTGTTGAGGATGCTTTAACTGGAGTCACCCACGCCCACAGAAGCAAGGAGTTCGAGCCACACGTCGAAGTTCAGAGGACTATATTGCGGATGCTTGGACTAAGGCAGTACGAAATGATCCAGTTCGGAAGGGTAACAGTAGAGGGAATACCTCTCTCAAAAAGGTATTTCAGGCCGCTGATTGCTTCCGGGATACTCAGCGGCTGGGACGATCCTAGGCTTCCGACAATAAGGGGCATATTGAGAAGAGGGATAAGTCCTAGAGCTCTGGTTAGGTTCTTCTATGACCTAGGACCAAGCAAGGCTGATGTTACCATAAGCATGAACGCTATTTTCGCTGAAAACAGGAGAATACTCGATCCTGTAGCTCCTAGGTTTATGTTCGTCCCGAACCCAATCAAAATGATTTTGATGGATGTTCCAGATGAGTTGGAGGCTGACATTCCAGTTCACCCCTCCAGACCTGAGATGGGCGAGAGGAGGATCTCCTTAAAGAGCAAAGATGGGAAGGTAGAGCTCTACATCTCCTCGCAGGACCTTCAGGAGCTGAAGGAAGGGGAGGAAGTGAGGTTATGGAGGCTTGCAAACGTGAGGATAAGGAGCATATTGGCGGACGAGGTAACTGCAAGGTACGTTCCAAGCATGAAGACAGATGTCAGGATAATCCACTGGGTCCCCGCTGAAAAATTCACTCCTGTCAAGCTCTTCCGTCCAATAAGCGTTTACAGCTATGAAGTTGTTGGTGGATACGGAGAGCCCAATATGGGGAAGCTTTCGGTGGGAGAAATCGTTCAACTCGTTAGGTACGGTTTTGCGAGAGTGGATTCCATTAAGGAAGGGGCAGTGTCCTTAATATTTTCACATGAATAGGGTAGCGATCTGAATGAAAGCCATAATAATTCATGGAGGAGTTAGGGTATATGGTAAGCTTAAAGAGAACCCTGAGAGGGTTGATGAGCTTAGAAAAGCGGTTAAAATGGGTTATGAAACTCTTATTGAAGGTGGATCCGCTCTTGATGCTGTAGAGGCCTCTGTAAGATACATGGAGGACAGCCCGCTCTTTAATGCCGGATACGGCTCTTCTCTCAACATACTAGGTGAAGTTGAGCTAGATGCCTCGATTATGGACGGCAGATCACTTCGTGCAGGAGCCGTTGGAGGAGTGAAAGGGGTTAGACATGCCATTACGTTGGCTAGGGCCATAATGGAGGAAACCCCCCACATACTGTTGGTTGGGGAAGGGGCAAGGAAGTTTGCATCCATAATAGGGATGGAAGTTAACGAGGATCTGGTTTACGAGGCAAGAAAGCAGCTTTATGAGGCTTACATGAAAGGGGTTGGAAAGAAAGGATTCCCCTCCTATCTGCCTTCTCCAGAACTAATAAGGAACTATTTGGCTGATACAGTTGGAGCTGTTGCTGTAGACGATAAAGGGCGACTTGCAGCTGCCACTTCCACCGGAGGAATCATGATGAAGCTTCCTGGAAGGGTTGGAGACAGCGCAATAATTGGAGCTGGTACATACGCCAACGAAGCTGGGGCTTGCTCCGGGACTGGAGTTGGAGAAGCTGCTATGAAGGTGCTCGGGGCAAAACAGGTCGTCGACCTAATATCAGAAGGAACTCATCCTCAGAAAGCCGTTGAGGAAGTGCTTCGGAGGTTATGGGAGAAAACCAAGACTCCGTTTGGCTTCATAGCAATTGACAGGGAAGGAAACATTGGATACGCACACAGCGGAGTTGGTTTGTGGTACGCCTTCTCAAAAGGAGGAGTGATAGAGGCTCATGTTGAGAGAAGAAGGGTTAAAGTAGAGGAGTAACCCTCCCTTCAATCTATCTCATTCCTTTTTGTTGCTCCAAAGCTTCTCATATTCCTTTTTCAAGTGCTCTCTAGAAACATGAGTGTAGATCTGGGTTGTGCTCAGAGAGGCATGGCCCAGTAGTTCTTGAATGGCTCTAAGATCTGCCCCGCTCTCGAGAAGGTGGGTCGCAATTGAGTGGCGCAGAGTGTGGGGATGAACTTCCTTGCGCAATCCGGCCCTAGCTGCCGCCATTTTAACAATCCTTTGGATGGTCCTCGGGGAAAGTGGAAAGATCCTACCTTGACCTCCGTGTTTTCTCCTATACTCAGCAAGTTCTCGAGCTGTCACCTCGTCAAATAGAACTATGCGGTCCTTTCCGCCTTTTCCCCCTCTTATGACGGCAGTTCTATCCTTTATGTTGATATCCTCCCACCTCAATGCAGATATCTCGCTTACCCTAGCTCCAGTGACATACAACAACCTTAGAAGGAGTCTGTCCCTTTCTCTCCTCCCAGCAGATATCAGCTTTTCTATCTCTTCCCTTGACAGGACGCTTGGTAACTTCCTTCTTACCCTTGGCCTTCTTATCGTTACAGGATTGGTTTCCATTATTCCTTGGTCGACTAAGAACTCGTAGAACGTCCTCAGCGAGGCTATCCTCCTCAGCATTGTGGTGTTGCTCAGGTTCCTGTCGGATTTTATCTTTAGAAGATACGCTGAGATTTCTTGTTCTCCAACCCCAGTTGGATCCTTCTTCAGCCAAGACAGGAATCTTTTCACGTCATAAGAGTATTGTCTTATGGTACCAGGTCTGTAACCCCTCAATTCCATCCAAGAGACGAATGCATTCAATAGCTCGGTGTTGTTAACCATCCATTTTTGCTCTTAACCCGAGTATTTTTTAATATCGTCGGGGTTTCTTGATTCGACATGAAGCGTCCTCTACTTATCATCTTAATGCTTATCTTCGTGTTCACAACATGGGTCCAAGCTCTGCCTTACTATTACACTATAGAGCCTGTGGAGGTGGGTAATCTAGCCCCAAGGATAAAAAGGTCATCTCCCTTCGTTGCAGGAGACAAGATCCTCACAATCAGAATGAGTGGAACCATACTTGCCGCAATTGACGCTAACACGGGGGAAATCCTATGGGAAACGCCCCTTGGAGGAGCCGCTGTCCCTGATGTTTGGGCAGATTGGAGAAGGGTCTACGTCGCAACGGGTGAAAGGGCGACGAACCAGTTCATGGCCTTCGACCTTATGACCGGTAGGAGGGCGTACTACAATCAAATACCTGGAGATTCTGATAGGAGTTACAATTCCCGACTTCTTCCTGTAGGAGACCGTATTTTAGTGCCTATTGAGTGAGGAGTGCTCTCTGCTTTTGATAAAAACGATGGATCAGAGGTTTGGACTGTAGAATTGCCCGGTTCAATAGAGGTTATTTCTGCTAAGGAGGACGTGGTTTACGTATGCTGCGGGAAGCACCTCATGGCCCTCAATGCCGAGGGCGGTGAAGTCATATGGGATC
>QMVZ01000125.1 GCA_003661365.1 Thermoproteota archaeon
GTCGTCCTTTATCGCAGAGACGCATGTTATCTTCTTACCCTTTAAGACTCCAGCAGATATGAGGATTTGTGGTCCGTGGCATATGCTTGCCACTATTTTTCCCATCTGAAACATTCTCCTTGTAAATTCTAGCACCTCGGGAACCCTCCGCAATCTGTCAGGAGCCCATCCTCCAGAAATAACGAGCGCATCAAATTCCTCTGGTCTAGCCTCCTTGAAAGTAAGGTCTGGCCTTATGGCAAGGCCGTGTTTACCGCAATAGCCGTCCATGGTCGGGGCTATAACCTTAACGTCGGCTCCTTCCTCCTTTAACCTCAAAAGGGGGTAGAATAGCTCTAAATCCTCAAATTCTGGTCCAGCCATCACAGCTATCTTCTTACCTGATAGGATCATACCAAACCCAGTTACTAAAAACCGTAAATAATTAAATCATAGCTGAAAAAAATCTTTAACTATTTCATTTGCATCGCTTGGACATTCATATTGCATTAAACCAGTTTGAGAGGTTAATTAGAGAGCACTCAATGTGACAACAGCCTTTCCATCAGCTCAGTCCTAGGACACAGCACAATCCTCCGGTAGTACGGACAGGCTGCACAGCTGGGAGAGTTTCCCCAGCAATCTAGCTCGTTTGACGAAGCCATATCGCAGAACTCCTCGTACGGGCAGTCATTACAAGATGGAAACTGAAGGAGTTCTACATGTGCCCTAAACTCCGCGTACTTTTTGTCCCACCAGATATCGACGAGAGGCCTTTTCATTACGTTTCCAAATTTTATCTGGTTAATCTTCTTCCTTCTACCATCGATCCAAGCTACGTAATTGTGTAAGGCGAATAAGCACGGAGAGACATCTCCGCTCCTGTTAATGGCTAGTTGATCCCTTCCAACAAAGGGACAAAATCTATCAGTCCTATACTCAAATTCAGGCTCCACCAGCTTTATTCTGCTAAGAATGGCCTTTCCTCTGGCAATATGAAGCACTTTCCTCGTCTTTGGATCAGGGTTCCTTCCGTAAAGCACCTGATCAGATAAGTGCTCTTGAGTTGGAATCAGATTTGACAAGATGAGCCCAACAGCTCCGATTTCAGAGGCTCTTTTTACTTCTTCCGGAAGATCTTCTAAATTTGACTTCATTAGCACTTTTATGAACCAAATCGAGGGATACTTTCTCTTTTGCCTCTTTTTCTCCTCCTTTAACTCCTTGATCGATTCAAATAGGCTTTCAAGCTCAGATCCAACCCTTATATGTCCATATTTCTCTGGATCCAGACTGTCAACGCTTACTACAACCTTCTCGACTTTGTGAGAAACTATATCCTCAGCATATTGTCCCAGCAGGACTCCGTTTGTGAGTATTCCTAACCTGAACCTTCCAGATGCTATTTCAAGCAATTCAGGAAAATTCTTGTGATATGTAGGCTCTCCCCACCCACTTAACCAAACAAACTCGGTTCCAATGCTTTCAAGCTGATCGATAATCTCAGAGTAAAGCTCCAAGTCCATATCCCTTGGTGTCTCATCCCAGCTCCTCCTGTAGCAGAACTCGCAGTTTAGGTTACATTCAGAGGTTACTTCGACATGTACTTCTCTAGGGTAGGTATTGGGAGGGATGTATTCACCTCTACCCATCCTTATAGAAAGCATCTCGGATAATGCTCTAACCTGATTAAAATGATTTCAAGTTCAGCTTTACAAGCAAAATAGGCCTCTATTATGCTTTCTCTTTTCCCCTAGAAGTCTATTTCTCCTAAGAAGACTTGTCAGATGAGAAGATCACATCATTAGTTCAGACGCCCTCAGATTTGTAAAAAGAAGAAAGGGGAGATGAGTTAGCCCGGCAGAAGGCCTGCTTTCTCGAGTCTATCTGCAAGTTCTTTAAGTCCTAATTTCTCTAGAGTAGATCTAGTGGGCCGTCCCTTCTTCCACCCTCTTAGCTCATAATACTCAGGCAACATCTCCGATATCTTTGCTACATGCCCTTTGCTTGGTCCTGAAGGCATAGGGGTCTTCGTGAATCTCTCTGGCAGGGTATCGTACGCTTCACCATCTCCAAAGCTAAGGATATTGAATACCCTTTCTGCGTTCCAGATTCTTTCTCCTATCTCCATGAGGCCTTTTCCATCTATATCCCAGCCAGTTACTGCTGAGAGCTGGGAGGCAAGTTCATCAACCCAATAGGCGAATGTCACGAACTTGCAGACGATCATGCTGTCTAGAGCAGCAAAGGCATCTTGGAAGTCCTTCGTCCACTTAGCCTTTCCTTTTGTTGTGTATGGATCAAGCTTCTCAGGAACACCTAGTATCTCTGGGGCTATCAGGTAACCCCTGAGGTGGCACCCTCCCCTGTTGCTCGTTGCATAACCTAAGGCATGGGCCTGAACACCTCTTGGATCATAGGCAGGGAGACATTGCCCTCTGACCTGAGGAGCTAGCTCTGGATGTCCGTACTTCTTTGCAAGCCTGTAGCCTCCTTCCGCTAGATCGTCTCCTATGCCACTTCTGTAAGCCATCCTCCAAATCATCTCAACGACGGCCCCTGAATTGCCGAATTTTAGTTCTATACCCTCCAACTTCTCCTTTGGAATATATCCCCTCTCATATAGCTCCATAGCAACAGCAATGGCATTTCCAGCACTTATCGTGTCAAAGCCAAGCTCGTTACACAGATAATTCGCCTTACACACAGCTCCTAGATCTCCTACACCTACGTCAGCTCCTAAAGCCCAAACGGTCTCGTACTCTGGTCCATCTCCCTCTCCTTGGAAGGGTGGCTCTTTTATCTTTGTGTATCTTCCGCACGCTATCATGCATCCCCAGCATGGAACCTTTCTCACCAGTACCTTTTCAGCCATGGTCTCCCCGCTTATGTTCTCAGCATTATCGAACTGTCCAAACTGGAAGTTATTGGTCGGAAAGATCCCAGCTTCATTTATTATGTTGACAAGGACTGCCGTTCCATAAGTGGGTAAACCCTCATTTGTGACTCCGCTAGCCTTCGTTTTCTCGATCGCATCCCTTATCACTTGCTTGAATTCATCTTCCTTTGCTATCGGGACCTTCATCTTGCCCTTAGCCACAATGGCCTTAAACTTCTTTGATCCCCAAACAGCTCCGTGTCCTCCTCTTCCAGCTGCCCTACCTTCGTCGTTTATTATGCAGGCGATCCTAGAGAGGTTTTCACCGGCAGGTCCTATGCAAGCAACTATTGCCTCTTCCCCATGTCTTTCCTTCAATATCCTGGTTGTTGCATGAGTATCCTTCCCCCAGATGTCCTTTGCATCCTTTAGCTCTGCCTTTCCATCCTCAAGCAACAGGTACACGGGTTCATCTGAAGCACCCTCAAGCACGACGAAGTCGAAGCCGGCGAACTTCATGTGAGGGCCGAACTTACCACCAGAGTGGGAATCGTGAACGGTATTTGTTAAAGGTGATTTTGTGACGCTACACCATCTTCCAGCCTCTATTGATGCTCCTGAACCTGTTACAGGGCCGGTCATTACGAATGCTTTGTTCTCAGGACTAAGAGGATCCACTCGGGGATCGACTTCCTTTAACATAAGATAAACTCCTAGCCCTCTCCCTCCTATCCACGTTTTGAGGACGTCTTCGGGAAGATAATCGAACAAGTTTTCGATGCGGACCTTCTGCTCGGACAAGTTCACCCTAACGAATTTGCCCATGTATCCTCCAACAGCCAAATCGATCACCGGAGTTTTTCTGCGATACTAGCACAGTGAAACTAAAAAAAGAGTCGATGTGACATATGAGTTAATTCGATCTTCGATTCAATTGTTGAACCTCTGGCTATTTTTCCTTTCAAGAGAGGTAAGAAGAAAGAAAAAGCTAAAGTCGCCTAGGGGGCTCTTATGACGTGATCCAAGCTTCGTTACAGGGGAATTCCTCCTGGATACTCAAGGACGTTGCCTCCATCAAGATCTGGAGTAGGTCCTCAGCGAGCTTCTCCAAGACCTCCCCAGCCCCCTCCTGGAGAGAATCATCATCCTTCCCAATGGGATGAGGCATCCAGGTGGTCCAAGATCATCAGGGCAAGGAGATCCAGCTAATAAAGACGAGTTCTATGGTCGCCTAGAAGTGTCCCTTTGTCGGGCCATTGATTATCGGCAAGATATTCAAATTCCAAAATTCTTGCAAAATTTTTAACTCTTTGAATCCTAAATTGTTGGTGAGACCTTTTGAGGGTAGGCATCACGAAAGATTCGGCCCTAATAATTGTTGATGTCCAAAGGGACTTCATGCCAGGAGGTGCTCTTCCGGTTCCCTCTGGAGAGAGCATAATTCCTGTCATAAACCGGTTGATAGCTAGTTTCAAGGAAAGAGAAATGCCCATAATAGCAACTAGAGACTGGCACCCCAAGGACCACATTTCTTTCAAACCAAGGGGACCTTGGCCTCCTCACTGCATACAGGGGACCGCAGGGGCTGAATTTCATCCTTCTCTTGAGCTGCCAGAAAGGGCAATAATAGTTTCCAAAGGAACTTCTGCAGAAAAGGAGGCCTACTCAGCTTTTCAGGGAACGGGGCTTGAAAACACGCTTAATAAACTTAGGATCAAGAGGTTGTTCGTCTGCGGTGTTGCTACCGAGTACTGCGTCAAGGAAACAGTGATGGATGCCCTCAAAAGAGGATTTCAAACATTTGTCATCGAAGATGCCATAAAAGGAATTGATGTGAGAGGAGAGGACAAAGCTAAAGGAGAAATGCTTAAAAAAGGAGCCGTTATGACCAGTAGCCCAGAACTGGCTTTCTTTTAGAAAAAATATAAGTTAATCGCAAAAACCTATCTAATGCTCAGAAGATTAATTTTCAGATTCATTTCATGTTAGGCAACTTCTCTGATCTCGGTGCCCCCTGTTCAAACATAAAGAGAGATTTACGATTTTATCCTCATCAGGTGCACTGAACAGGATATGCATGGGTCGTAGGCCCTTACAATCTGTTCCAATGCGCGCTTGATTTTCTCATCTGGCTGGTTTATGAGGCGCTGTGTAGCTATACGAAGGTCTTTTTCTATGTTAGCCATATTTTGAGCCGTTGGCGTGATTACATTGGCTTTCACA